>NZ_JBHYDW010000036.1:0-30700 GCF_051860475.1 Elioraea sp.
CGCTGCGCCGGCGTGCCGGCTCGCTCGCGGTGGTGGCGCGCGGCTCGGACGGACGCACGGTGCCGCTGGCCGCGCCACCGCCGCCTGCGGCGAACGACACCGCGTCGCTAGCGCGGTTGCTGCGCGGCCTCGAGCAGGTCGTGGCCGGCCAGCGGGCGGTGCTGCGCGTGCTCCAGGCACCGGCATCCACGCCGAGCGCCGAGGACACGCTCGGCCGGATCGCCGCGGCACAGGAGCGGCTGGAGGCCCAGATCGAGACGCTCGAAGTCTGCGTCACCCGGCTCGACGATCGGCTCGCCACGCTTGCCGAGCGCGATGCCGCCTCGCGCACGCCGCGCGCCGCGCTGGTCGCTGCCGCAGGGCTTGGCCTCGCGGCGGCCGTGGCGCTCGGGATGGCGCTGTCGCAGGCGCTTTGAGGAGCAGACGATGCGGGCGGCCGCGAGCGTCGGCACTGCAGGACCGCCGGACCGCGATGTACTGGGCGCCGCCCGCAAGGCGTCTGGCACGGTGCTGCCCCTACTGCTCGCCCTCAACCTGCTCCAGCTCGTCTCGGGTCTCGGTCTGCCGCTGTTCCTGATGTCGGTGTTCGACCGCGTGTTCTCGACCCTCAGCGTACCCACGCTGGGCGCTCTGTTCATCGCTTTCGCCATCGCGATGGCGGTGATGGCAGCGGCCGAGGGACTGCGCGGCGTCGTCCTCCAGGCGGCCGGCGAGCGGCTCGCGCGCCGGCTTGCAGCACCTGCATTCCAGGCAGCCAGCGCACTGGGGGCGGTACAGCCGCTGCGCGACATCGAGGCGATGCGCGCCTTCGCCGCCTCGCCCGCCTCCGGCGCACTGCTGGACGGGCTCTGGGCACCCGCCTTCGTGCTCGTGCTGGCGATGCTCGATCCGGCCTTCGCGGTCTACGCGGTGGCCGCCGCGATCGTGCTGCTGCTGCTGAACGTGCTCGCGGAGCGGTCGGGCCGTTCGGGGCTGATCGCTGCGAACATGGCCGCGGCACGGAGCGCGAGCGAGATCGGCGCAGCGGTGCGCGCTGCCGAGGCGGTGGTCGGGCTCGGCATGCTGGGCACACTCTCGGCGCGCTGGCGCGCCGCGGAGGCAGGCGCGCTCGCGCTCGCCGGACGGGCGGTGCGTCGCGGCAAGTGGGTCGCCTCGTTCGCCCGCGCGCTGCGCATGCTTGCGACCGGCGGGATGGTGGCGCTCGGCGCGCTGCTGGTGATCGAGGGCCGTGTCAGCGCCGGCGCGATGATCGCGGCCAACATCATCCTCGGTCGGATGCTGCTGCCGTTCGAGAGCGCGGCGGGCGCGTTCCGGCAGTTCGCTGAGGCGATCGCGGCGTGGCGCCGGCTCGCCGAGGCGACCGCGCTGCCGCCCGCGCGCCGCGACCGCATGGCCCTCCCGCGCCCCGCTGCGCGGCTGGTTGCCGACCGCGTGGTGTTCATCCCGCCCGGCGCAGACCGGCCGGTGCTGCGCGGCGTCTCCTTTGCGATCGGGCCTGGCGAGGTGCTCGGCGTGATCGGCCCGTCGGGCGCAGGCAAGACGACGCTGCTGCGCCTGATCGTCGGCATGGAGGCGCCGACCGCCGGCGCGCTGACGCTCGACGGCTACGGCACCGCGCTCTGGGAACGGGCGGATTTTGCGCGTCACGTCGGCTACGCGCCGCAGCACCTGGCGCTGCCCGACGCGACCGTGGCCGAGACCATCGCGCGGCTCGGCCCGGTCGATCCGCGCACGGTGATCGCGGCGGCGAAGGCGGCCGACATCCACCACGCGATCGCCGCGCTGCCGCACGGTTATGCGACGCGGCTGCACGAAGCCGGGTTCCTGCTTTCCGGGGGCCAGCGCCAGCGCCTCGCCTTCGCGCGCGCGGTGCACGGCGATCCCTGTGTGGTGGTGCTGGACGAGCCCGATGCTCATCTCGACGTCGCTGGAGAGGCTGCCCTGGTGGCGGCGATCGAGCGGCTGCGGGCGCGCGGTGCGGCGGTCGTGCTGACGACGCATCGGCGCGGGCTGATCGTGGCGGCCGACAGGCTGCTGGTGCTCAAGCAGGGCCTGGTCGACCGGTACGGGGCACGCGGCGCCGTGCTCGCGGATCTCGAGCAGCCGCCGATCCGCCTGATCCGTGGCGCGGGAGAGGCGGCGTGACCGCGCCGCTCATTGAGGCCCGCGCCGAGATCGTCTTCGGCCTCCTCGTCTCGGTCGCGCTCACGCTCGGCGTCACGGTCGGGGTGATGGTCGTGCCCCTCTACGACATGCACCTGTTCGACCGCGTGCTGACCAGCCGCAGCCTGCACACGCTGGTGGCCCTCAGCGTGATCTGCCTCGCCGGCATGGTGATCTATGCCGTGCTCTCGGCGATCCGCGGCGTGATTCTTGCCGGCGTGGCGGAGCGCGTGCTGCGCCGGCTGCACGGTCCGGTGATCGAGGCTGGCATGCGCCATGCGGTCGACGGCGACGGCAAACGTGTTGCGCGTGCGCTCTCGGACCTCCAGGAGATCCGTCTGTTCTTCTCGGGCGGGGCGGCCGCCGCGCCGCTCGACCTGATGCTGTCGCCGGTCCTGATCGCGGTGCTGTTCCTGATGCACCCGGCGCTTGGCTGGTTCGCGCTCGCCGCGGCGACTGCGCTGCTGGGCTGGGCGGTCATGACCGACGCACTCGCGCGCCCGCGCATGGCAGCGGCGCAGGCGCGCATGGAGGCCGCGCTCACGGACACCGGCACGCTGCTGCGCGACCCGGTGCTGGTCGAGGGGCTCGGCATGGCGCCGGCGATCGAGCGGCGCTGGCGGGGCGGGCAGGCGCGTGGTCTCGCGGCGCTGGCCGAGGCGATTCGGCGCGGCGAGGGCGTCGGCGCGGCAGCACGGCTGACCCGCATGCTGATGCAGGGCGGCATGATCGCGCTCGCCGCGCTGCTGGCGGTTCGTGGCGAGGCGACCCCTGGCGTCCTCGTCGGGGCGAACCTTATGCTGGCCCTGCTGCTGATGCCGCTCGACCAGGTGATGACGCATTGGCGCGCCGTCGCCGCGACCCAGCTCGCCTGGCAGCGGCTCACTGCGCTGCTGGCCGTGACACCGCCGACGCCCGAGACGGCGACCGAGCCGCGTTTCGCGGGCATCGCGCTGCGCGGCGTGGTGTTTCATCCGCCGGGCAGCGATCGTCCCGTGCTTGCAGGGGTCACGCTCGAGGTCGCACCCGGCGAGGTGGTCGCGCTGCTCGGCCCGAACGCAGCCGGCAAGTCGAGCCTCGCGCGCATCGCGGCGGGTGTGCTCGCGCCGACCGGCGGCGTGGCGGAAGCCGCGGGGCTGGTCGCGGCCGCGGCGGCGTCTTCCGGGATGATCGGCTATCTGCCGCAGCGGCCGCAGCTGCTCGACGCGAGCATCAGCGACACGATCGCGCGGTTCCGTCCCGCATCCGCCGAGCATGTGGTCGGGGCCGCGCGTGCGGCCGGAATGCACGAGACGATCGGACGCCTGCCGCAGGGCTATGGTACGCCGATCGGCCCGCTCGATCCGCTGCTGTCGGGCGGGCAGAAGCAGCGCCTCGCGCTTGCGCGCGCGCTGTTCGGCGAGTGTCCCGTGCTGGTGCTGGACGAGCCCGATGCCGGACTGGATCACGAGGGCGAGGCGGCGATGGCGGCGGCAATCGTGTCAGCCCGGAAGCGCGGTGCGGCGGTCCTGGTGATCACGCATCGCCGTGCCCTGCTCGCGGTTGCGGACAGGATCGTGCGCATCGTCGATGGACGGCTCGCCGAGGCGCCGCCGACGGAGGCTCCATGACCCGGGAGATCACACGCCAGCCTGCAACGATCCAGGTGGCCGCCGGGACCGACGATGGCCCGGCGGGTCCATCGCTGCGCCGGCTCGCGCTCACGGGGCTGGCGGTGATGATGCTCGGCGGAGGCGGACTGCTCGGCTGGGCCGCGCTCGCCACGCTCGACAGCGCCGTACCGGCGACCGGGCAGCTCGTGGTGCAGAGCAAGCGCAAGACCGTCAGCCTGCTCGAGAGCGGCCTTCTCCGCGAGCTTCGCGTCGCCGAGGGCCAGCGCGTCGCGGCCGGCGACGTGTTGCTGCGGCTGGACGACGCGCAGCCGCGCGCGCTGGTCACGCAGGCTTCGGCGCGCGTGGTGGCAGCGGAGGCGCGGGTCGCGCGACTGCGTGCCGAGATGGCGGATCGCGACCGGCCGGTGTTCCCTGACTCGTTGGGTGTTGGCATCGACGCGACCTTGGCCGCGCCGCTGCTGGCGGCCGAGGCCGCGCTGTTCGAGGCGCGCCGCGAGGCCTATGAGGGGGCCGTCGCCGTGCAGCAGCGCCGGATCGCGCAGCTCGAGCAGCAGATCGCCGCCCATGAGGCGCAGGCGGTCGCCTACCGGACGCGCCTGCGGCTCGTGGAGCAGGAGCTGCGCGGGGTCAATGACCTGCTGGCGCGCGGCTTCGCCACCCGCACCCGCGCGCTCGAGATGCAGCGGATGGTGGCCGAGCTCGAAGGTCAGGTCGGCGAGCTCGATGCGCGCTCGGCCGAGGCGCGCCAGGCGATCGCGCAGGCCGAGCTCGAGATCCTCAACCTCAGAACCACGCGCCGCAACGAGGCGGCACGCGAGATGCAGGACGCGGTGGGGCAGGCGGCCGCGGGGCGGGCGCAGCTCGCCGCGGCCGACGACCTGCTGCGCCGCGCCGTGGTCGTCTCGCCCGATGCAGGAACCGTCACCGACCTGCGGTTCTTCACCCCGGGCAGCAGCATCGTCGCCGGGCAGCCGGTGATGGACATCGTGCCGGCGGATGACGCCCTGGTGATCGAGGCGGCGGTCAGCCCCTCCGACATCGAGCGGGTCGCACCCGGCCAGGCGGTGAACGTGCGCCTCACCGGCTTCTCGCACCGGCGGGTGCGGCCGCTCTCCGGCCGGCTCATCTATGCCGGGGCGGATCGCCAGGTGAATGCGCGCGGCGAGCCGTTCTTCCTGGTGCGCGCCACGCTCGACCCGGGCACGGAACGGCTGCTGCCGGAGGGCGTGTCGCTGACGCCGGGCATGCCGGCCGACGTGCTGATCGTCGGCAGCGGCCGGACCGCGCTCGACTACCTTCTCAGCCCGATCCTGGACGGCATGCGCCGGGCCATGCGCGAGGAGTAGGCGGAAGCCGAAGACGCCACAGCCGCCGGCTGGTGTCCGGCATGCCGCGGCACGTCCAGCGTCGGCGCGATCGGCGCGTGCGCCCGGCGTGCGCACAGGATCCTGAGGTTGGCGTCGCGGGCAACTGGTGATCCGTGCACCGTCGCCCGAACGGACGACCAGTGCGCCGGAGCACCGAATCCTGACCGGACATGGCCGGACCGGACATGGCCGGCCGGTCGGCGCGGCCGCGCACGCGGCGTCAGCGCTCCGGGCGGGCCTCGTCGGCCCGCGGCCGATGGCTTGGCGCGAGCAGCGTCAGACAGAGGATCTGGAACAGCATCTGCGCGCCCGCCTGGGCCGTGATGGTGGAAGGATCGTATTGCGGCGCGACCTCGACCACGTCGCCCGCGACGATGTCGAGCCCGGCGAGCCCGCGCAGGAGCGCCATCGCCTCGCGCGTGCTGAAGCCGCCCGTCTCGGGCGTGCCCGTCCCCGGCGCGAAGGCCGGGTCAAGCGCATCGATGTCGAAGGAGAGATAGGCCGGACCATCGCCGATCACGCCGCGCGCTCGCTCGATCACCGCCGGGATACCGGCCTGCTCGACCTCGTGCATCCCGATCACGGTCATGCCGCTGTCGTAGGAGAACTCCCAGAGCCAGCCGGCGCCGCCGCGAATGCCGATCTGGATCGTCCGCTTGGGATCGAGCACCCCGGCCAGCACCGCTTCGCGGAACGGGCCGCCGTGGTGGAACTTGGTGCCCTCCTGCATGCCGGAGGTATCGGCATGCGCATCGATGTGCACCAGGCCGAGCGGACGGTCGCGGCCGAGCGCACGCAGGATCGGCAGGGTGATGGAATGATCGCCGCCGACGAGCAAGGGGCGGACGCCAGCGGCGTGCACGCGCGCAACGAACGCCTCGATCGCCTCGTGGCAGCGCTCCAGCGAATAGCGCGTGGGCATCGGCACGTCGCCGATATCGGCGATCCGGCCGCGGCTCAGCGGCACCAGGTCGTGCACGGGGTCGTAGGGGCCGATCCGCTCGACATTGCGCACCGCGCGCGGGCCGAGCCGTGCGCCGGCGCGATTGGTCACGCCGAGATCCATCGGCACGCCGATCAGCGCGATGTCGAGCCCGCCGAGGTCGGGCTTCTCGGCCGCCGCCTGGTCGAGCGGGGCGGAGAGCAGGGTGGCCGGTCCCTCGAACGGCCAGCGCCGGCGGCCGCCCTCGGCGAAGTGCGCGCGCGCGATCTCGGCGAAATGGGGATCGAACACCTCCCCGGGCCTGGCGTCGGCATAGCGCGCGCGCAGGCGCGCGAGGGTCTCGTGATCCATGGCGAGCGACTCCGGTCGGTGCGGGCGAGGATGATAGTCCGACGACGACGACGTCCGGACACGAAAAAGGGGGCGGAACCGCGCCGCGATCCCACCCCCGAACGTCGGGCCAAGCAGCTGTCCGGAGCCCGAGCGCCGTGCCCGAGCGCCGTTCCGCCGACCTCAGGCGAGGTCGAAGCGATCCGCGTTCATCACCTTGGTCCACGCGGCGACGAAGTCACGCACGAACTTCGCCTTCGCATCGTCCTGCGCGTAGACCTCCGCGAGCGCGCGGAGCTGCGAGTTCGACCCGAAGACCAGATCGACGCGCGTGCCCGTCCACTTCGCCGCACCCGTCGCGCGGTCGTGGCCCTCGAACGTCTCTGCCGTCTCGTCCGTCGGCGTCCAGACCGTGCCCATGTCGAGCAGGTTGACGAAGAAGTCGTTCGTCAGCCTGCCCGGCTGCTTAGTGAAGACGCCGTGCTGCGAGCCGCCGCAGTTCGCGCCGAGCACGCGCAGACCGCCCACCAGCACGGTCATCTCCGGCGCGGTCAGCGTCAGCAGCTGCGCGCGGTCGACCAGCTGTTCCTCGGCCGAGACCGTGTAGCGGGCCTTCCGGTAGTTGCGGAACCCGTCCGCCTCCGGCTCCAGCGGCGCGAAGGAGTCGACATCGGTCTGCTCCTGCGTCGCATCGGTCCGGCCCGGCGCGAAGGGCACTGTCACGTCATGGCCGGCCGCCTTGACCGCCTGCTCGATGGCCGCGGAGCCGCCGAGCACGATCAGGTCCGCGAGCGAGATCTGCTTGCCGCCGGTCGCGGCGGCGTTGAACGCCTTCCGCACGCCCTCGAGCTTTGCCAGCACGTCGGCGAGTTGGGTGGGCTGGTTCACCTCCCAGTCCTTCTGCGGTGCGAGGCGGATCCGCGCGCCATTCGCCCCGCCACGTCGGTCCGAGCCGCGGAAGGTCGAGGCCGAGGCCCAGGCGGTCTGAACGAGCTGCGAGACCGACAGGCCGGAAGCGAGGATCTGCCTCTTGAGCAGAACGACATCCGCGTCATCCACCAGCGTGTGCGTCACCGGCGGAACGGGGTCCTGCCAGATCAGGTCCTGTTTCGGCACCAGCGGGCCGAGATAGCGGACCTTCGGCCCCATATCGCGGTGCGTCAGCTTGAACCACGCACGGGCGAAGGCATCTGCAAAGGCGGCCGGATCCTTGTGGAAGCGCTCGGAGATCTTCCGGTATTCCGGATCCATTTTCATCGCCATGTCCGCCGTCGTCATCATGGGCGGGTGGCGCCTGGTTCGATCATGCGCGTCCGGCACCAGACTCTGCGCATTGGGATCGGTCGGCTTCCACTGATGCGCGCCTGCCGGGCTCTTGGTCAGTTCCCACTCGTAGCCGAGCAGCATGTCGAAGTAGCTATTGTCCCACCATGTCGGCGTCGGCGTCCACGCACCCTCGATGCCGCTGGTGATGGCGTCCCCAGCCTTGCCCGACCCGAAGCTGCTCTTCCAGCCGAGGCCCATCTGCTCCAGCGGCGCCGCTTCCGGCTCGCGGCCGACCAACGAGACGTCGCCCGCACCGTGGCACTTGCCGAAGGTGTGGCCGCCAGCGGTCAGGGCCACGGTCTCCTCGTCGTTCATCGCCATGCGCGAGAAGGTCTCGCGGATGTCGCGGCCCGAGGCGACCGGGTCTGGGTTGCCGTTCGGCCCTTCCGGATTGACGTAGATGAGGCCCATCTGCACGGCCGCGAGCGGGTTCTCCAGCATGCGGTCGCCGCTGTACCGCTTGTCGCCCAGCCAGGTGTCCTCCGACCCCCAGTAGATGTCCTCCTCCGGTTCCCAGATGTCCGAGCGGCCGAAGCCGAAGCCGAACGGCTTCAGGCCCATCGATTCCATCGCGACGGTGCCGGCAAAGACGAGCAGATCCGCCCAGGAGATGCTGTTGCCGTATTTCTGCTTGATCGGCCACAGCAGGCGCCGCGCCTTGTCGAGATTCGCGTTGTCGGGCCAGGAATTCTCAGGGGCGAAGCGCTGCGCGCCGGTCGAAGCGCCGCCGCGGCCGTCCGCCGTGCGGTAGGTGCCGGCGGCGTGCCAGGACATGCGGATGAACAGCGGGCCGTAGTGGCCGTAATCGGCAGGCCACCAGTCCTGCGAGACCGTCATCAGCGCGATGAGGTCCTTCTTCAGCGCCTCGACGTCGAGTGTCTTGAATGCCTTGGCGTAGTCGAAGGCCTCGCCCATCGGGTCGGACTTGGCGGAATGCTGGCTGAGGATGCGCAGGTTGAGCTGGTTCGGCCACCAGTCGCGGTTCGACCGGGTCGTGAACCGCGCGGCCGTCGGCTTCCCCTGCATCATCGGGCACTTGCCGGCGCTCCGGTCACCGATTCCGTCCATCTCTACCCTCCAACCTTGGTTGCGTTGATGGGGCTGGTCCGCGCAGGCGAACACGGCCCTCCGTGGAAGACGATCCGGCTCCAGGTCCGGCCCTGACGTCTGACGGTGAAGTCGCGGCCGCTTCCAGCCCCGGACGCGCCGAACCCGGCGGTCGGGTCCCGGATCCTGCCGCTCCTCTCCCGGGATGCCTGACGTGAGCCCACCGTAGCGGCAGGCGGGCGATCAATGGAAGGCCACAGGTCCTAAGGCTACGATAGGCTGTGACTATGACGGCAGTCCGGCTGACCCGATGAACCTGCGCGACCTGCGCTATCTGCTGGCCGTGGCCGAGCACGGACATTTTGGCCGCGCCGCCGAAGCCTGCGGCGTCAGCCAGCCCACGCTCTCCGTCCAGGTCCGCAAGCTTGAGACGCTCCTCGGCGTCGTGCTGTTCGAGCGCGGCGGCAAGACGGCGGCGCCGACCGCCGCCTGCGACCGGCTGATCGGCCATGTCCGCGCTGCGGTGGCGGAGGCGGACGCGATCCTGGCGGTGGCGCGCGACCTGCGCGATCCGCTGGCCGGGCGGTTCCGGCTCGGCATCATCCCGACGCTCGCGCCCTATCTGCTGCCGCTGGTATTCGCGCCGCTGCGCGAGGCGCTGCCCGCACTCGAAGTCGAGCCGTGGGAGGACCAGACCGCCGCGCTGCTCGAGCGCCTGCGGGCGCATGAGCTGGATGCCGTCCTGCTGGCGACCGAGGTGGATGGGCGGGACCTTCTGAGCCGGGCGCTGTTCGCCGAACCCTTCCTGGCGGCGCTGCCGCCCGAGCATCCGCTCGCCGGCCGCGCGGTGGTGGCGGAGGAGGATCTCGCGCGGGACATGCTCGTGCTCGCGGACGGGCATTGCCTGCGCGACCAGGCGCTGGCGGCCTGCGGCCAGAGCGGGACGTTGGGCGGCACGCTGCGCGCGGCCAGCCTCGCCACGCTGCTCAACATGGTCGCCGCCGGCTACGGCACGACCCTGATCCCGGGGCTGGCGGCCGGTGTGGCGCAGGATGCCGGGCTCGTGCTGCGACCGCTCGCGTCTCGGGTCGGGCGGACGGTGCGCATCGCCTGGCGGGCGCGATTCCCGCGCCGCGCGGCTATCGCCTCGGTGGGCGAGGTCATCGCCACGCGCCTGCGCGGCTTCGCGACGGCGGCGGCGGTCGAGGCGCCCGGCCGGATCGTCTGATGCACCATGGCTCGATCGCGGGGATCGAGATCGCGGGGATCGAGACGGCTTGACCGCCTCGGCGGGCGCTTTGCTGTTGCAGGCCCGGCACACCGGGAGGAAAGTCCACGGCGAACTCGCCCACTGAGCGGAGGGCGGGCGCGGAGGGAACGATGAGCGAAAACGTCGAGACGACGGTCAACGGCCGCGCGGTGACGCTGCGTGCCGAGGATGCCGAGATCCCGCTGCTCTATGCGCTGCGCAACGAGCTCGGCCTGACGGGGCTGCACTACGGCTGCGGGCTCGCGCAATGCGGCGCCTGCACGGTGCATGTCAACGGCGAGGCGGTGCGCTCCTGCCAGTTCCCCGCCGTGCAGGCGCGCGGCAAGCGCGTCGTGACGCTCGAGGGGCTCGGCACGCCGGAGCGCCCGCACCCGGTGCAGCGAGCGTTCATCGAGACCCAGGCGGTGCAGTGCGGCTATTGCCTGCCCGGCATGATCATGCAGTCGGCGGCGCTGCTCGCGAAGAACCCCAAGCCGACCGAGGCGCAGATCCGCGAGGAGCTTGCCGGCGTGATCTGCCGCTGCGGCACCCAGCCGCGCGTGATCGCCGCCGTGCTGCGCGCGGCGCAGGCGTGAGGGAGGGCGAGATGAACGCGATCATCGATCGTCGCTCCATCCTGAAGGCCGGCGGTGCGCTGACCGTCGCGTTCTCGATCGGGCTGCGTCCGCGCGGCGCGGCCGCCTGGACCGAGAAGCCGGTCGCGACCGACGAGGTCGCCACCTTCCTGTCGATCGACGCGCAAGGCGCTGTGACCGTGCATATCGGCAAGGTCGATCTCGGCACCGGCGTGCGCACCGGCTTCATGCAGATTGCCGCCGACGAGCTCGATGTGCCGATGGCGCGCGTCGCGGTGATCGAGGGCGACACCGCGCTCACCCCCGACCAGGGGCCGACCTATGGATCGCTCTCGATCCAGAACGGCGGGGTGCAGCTGCGCGCGGCCTGCGCCACCGCGCGGCGCGAGCTGGTCCGGCTCGCCGCCGAGCGGCTGCGTCAGCTACGCCGAGCTGGTCGGCGGGCAGGCGCTGGCGCTGAAGGTGGACACCAACGTGCCGATCAAGCCGCCCGAGGCGCGGCGCATCGTCGGCCGCGCGATGCCGCGCGTGGATATCCCCGACAAGGTGTTCGGCCGGTTCCGCTACGTCTACGACGTCCGGCGCGAGGGGATGCTGCACGGCCGGACGGTGTTCCCACCCGCGCTCGGCGCGACCGTCGAGGCGGTGGACGAGGCCTCGGTGCGCGGCATCCCCGGCGTCGTGCGCGTGGTGCGCGAGGGTAACTATGTGGGCGTCGTCGCGGAGACGGAATGGGCCGCGATCAAGGCCGCGCGTGCGCTGAACGTCCGCTGGTCGTCCTGGGCCGGC
Organism: Elioraea sp.; assembly: GCF_051860475.1. Classification (NCBI taxonomy): domain Bacteria; kingdom Pseudomonadati; phylum Pseudomonadota; class Alphaproteobacteria; order Acetobacterales; family Elioraeaceae; genus Elioraea; species Elioraea sp. The sequence goes on from NZ_JBHYDW010000036.1 coordinate 11,424, forward strand.
CTGCCGGACCAGGCGCGGATCTGGGAGCATGTGCGTGCCACCCCCGTCGCGCAGGTGCAGGTGACCTCCGATCGAGGCAACCCGGGCGAGGCGATCCGCGGGGCGGCGAAGACCATCTCCGCCACCTACGACTTCCCGATCCACAGCCACGCCTCGATGGGCCCGTCCTGCGCGGTCGCCGAGTTTGCGGGTGGGCGGCTGACGGTCTGGACCGCGAGCCAGGCGACGCACAACCTGCGCAAGCAGCTCGGCCTGATGCTGGGGATGCCGATCGAGCAGATCCGCTGCATCTATCTCGAAGGCTCGGGCTGCTACGGGCGGAACGGCCACGAGGATGCGGCTGCCGATGCGGCGCTGCTCGCGCGCGCGGCCGGCCGGCCGGTGCGGCTGCAATGGATGCGCGCAGACGAGCATGGCTGGGACCCGAAGGGCCCGCCGCATCTGGTCGATCTGCGCGCGGGGCTCGACGCGCAGGGCAACATCCTCGGCTGGGAGAGCGAGGCGTTCATCCCGAAGGGTGCGGGCGGCAACGTGGATCTCACGACCGCGGAGCTCGCCGGGCTGCCGCGCGAGAACCAGATCCACCCCGGCAACATCGTCCACAACCTGGCGGTGCCCTACACCTTCCCTGCCGTGAAGACGACCTGCCACCGGCTGGACACCACGCCGTTCCGCCCGTCCTGGATCCGCACGCCGGGGCGGATGCAGAACACCTACGCGAACGAGGCGTTCATCGACGAGTGTGCGGCCGAGGCGCGGGCCGATCCGATCGCGTATCGGCTGCGCTATATGCCCACCGACGATCCGCGCGGGCGCGAGGTGCTGGAACGCGTCGCGCAGCTTTCGAACTGGCAGACGCGGCCCTCGCCGCAATCCGACCGCTCGGGCGAGATCCTGCGCGGCCGCGGCGTCACCTATTGCAAGTACGAGCTGGTGCGCACCTACGTCGCGGCCGTGGCCGAGGTGGAGGTGAACCGCAGCACCGGCGCGATCCGGGTGACGCGCTTCTTCTGCACGCATGACTGCGGGCAGATGATCAACCCGGACGGCGTGAAGGCGCAGGTTGAGGGCAACATCGTCCACACGCTGTCACGCACGTTCAAGGAGGAGCTGACCTTCAGCCGCAGTGCCGTCACCAGCGTGGACTGGAGCACCTACCAGGTGATCACCATGCCCGAAGTGCCGGAGATCATCATCGAGCTGATCGACCGGCCGACCGAGCGGCCCTGGGGCGCGGGCGAGCCGGCCGCGGCGATCGTGCCGTCGGCCGTCAGCAACGCGATCTTCGACGCGACCGGCGCGCGGCTGCGCTCGATCCCGTACACGCCGGCGAAGATGCGCGCGGCGATCCAGGGCGCGTGACGGACCGAGCGCGGCGGGGTTTGTCCCCCGCCGCGCTCAGAACGTGCCGAGGGTCGTTCCGAGTACGATCAGCACCACCAGCGCGACGATCGGCCCGAGTGCGGCGACGACGAACAGATCACCATACGCCTGCCGGTGGGTCAGTCCGCAGATGCCAAGCAGCGTGATCACCGCGCCGTTGTGCGGCAGCGCATCGAGCCCGCCGGTCGCGACCGTGGTGACCCGGTGCAGCAGGTCGGGCGCGATCCCCGCCGCCTGGCCAAGTTCAAGATAGGTCGGCCCCAGCGTCTTCAGCGCGATGCTCATGCCCCCCGAGGCCGAGCCCGTCATGCCGGCGAGCACGTTCACCGCCACCGCGAGCGAGATCAGCGGATTGCCCCCGCCCACACCGAGCACGGCGTCGCGGATGGTCTCGAAGGCGGAGAGCGAGGCCACCACGGCACCGAAGCCCACCAGCGAGGCGGTGTTGAAGATCGGCAGCACCGAGGCGTTCGCGCCGTCATCGAGCGAACGGGTGAGCTTCGGCAGCCGCGCGCGGTTCGCGACCGCGATCGCGACGATCGCGATCGTCAGCGCCAGCACGATCGCCCAGAGGCCGCGCACGGCGGCGATGTCGGTCGCGCCATACTGCGGCTGCGCGAGATAGGACGTGTCGAGACGCGGGATCACCAGCGTGGTGAAGACGAGGTTGAGCGCCACCACCAGCGCCACAGGGGCGACCGCGAGTGTGAACGGGGGCAGCGCACGCGCCTCGACAGGCGGCTGCGCGCCGATCTCCATCAGATCAAAACCCTCGCCCTGGGCGCGCTCGCGCAGGTCCTTGTCCGGCGTCGCCACGCCGTCGGCCGCCGCGCCGTACCCCTCGCCGGCCGCGCGCGCCCGGCCCTCGCGGAACGAGAGCCAGGCGAGGCCGATGCCGAGCATCACCAGCCCCGCGATCACGCCGAGCCCGGGCGCGGCGAAGGGCGTGGTGCCGAAATAGGGCATCGGGATCGCGTTCTGGATCGCCGGCGTGCCGGGCAGCGCGGTCATGGTGAACGTGAAGGCGCCGAGCGCGATGGTCGCCGGGATCAGCCGCTTCGGGATATCCGCCTGGCGGAACAAGGCCGCCGCGACCGGATAGACCGCGAAGGCGACGACGAACAGCGAGACGCCGCCATAGGTCAGCACTGCGCAGGCGAGCACGACGGCGAGGATCGAGCGCTGCGCGCCGAGGCGGGCGACCATGCCGCGCGCGATCGCCTCCGCGGAACCACTGTCGTCCATCAGCTTGCCGAACACCGCTCCCAGCAGGAACAGCGGGAAGAACGGCACGATGAAGTCGCCGGCCGCGCGCATGAACACCTGGGTATAGGTCGCGAGCAGCGGCACGCCGCCGTCGAAGGCCGCCGCGAACAGCGCCATCAGCGGAGCGAGGAGCAGCACCGTCACGCCGCGATAGGCGAGATAGATCAGCAGCCCCAGCGCGAGGACGACGCCAAGGATGCCGGTCACGCCGCGTCGTCCGCGTCGGCGATCCCGGCCGGACGCACGCTGCCCCAGAGCACGTGGTCAAGCGGATAGGTGGAACGCGCGCCGAGGTCGTCGCGGTGCTCGGCCACGAACCGGTCGGCCGCCTGGAAGCCGATTTCGCGCAGGTGTTCGAGGAACGCCCACTCGGCAATGAGTTTCGAGGAGACGCCGAGTGCTGCCATCTCGGCCTCGGCGTGGATGCGGTGGATCAGCATGTCGCGGTAGCGCTCGCGCTCGAGCCCCTCGGCGTCGATGAGCTGCTTCAGCAGCAGGATCGCGCGCAGTTCCTTCAGCAGCGAGGCGTTGAAGCTGAGCTCGTTGACGCGGTTGAGGATGTCGCGCGCGGATTTCGGCACCTCGGCGCACACCAGCGGATTGATCTGCACGATCACCAGGTCACGCGCGTCGCACTCGTCCACCAGCGGATAGAGCACAGGGTTGCCCATGTAGCCACCGTCCCAGTAGGCCTCGCCGTCGATCTCGACCGCCTTGTAGAGGAACGGCAGGCAGGCAGAGGCCATGACGCTGTCGAGCGTGATGCGCGGCTGGCGGAAAACGTGCGGCCTTCCGGTGCGGACGTTGGTCGCGGCGACGAACACCTTCAGCGCGTCGCAGCGGTTGACGTTGTCGAAATCGACCATCTCGCGCACGAGGTCGCGCAGCGGGTTGAGATCGAGCGGATTGATGTCGTAGGGCGACAGCAGCCGGCTCGCGAGGTCCATCGCGAGATAACCGGGCGAGAGATCGAGCGTCCAGCGGCCGAGCGCGTGGTCGAGCCAGGTGCGCTGCACCGGGCTCGTGCGCGCGGCATCGCTGACCGCGCGCCAGAACCGTTCGAGGGCCGCGCGTGCGCCGTCACGGCCGCCGCGCACCAGCCCGTCGGCCACCACCACGGCGTTCATCGCCCCGGCGGAGGTGCCGCTGATCCCCTCGATCGCGAGCGTCTCGTCGGAAAGCAGCCGGTCCAGCACGCCCCAGGTGAACGCGCCGTGCGCGCCGCCGCCTTGCAGGGCCAACTCGATCCGCTTCGGGTTGGTCCGGGCGGTCACGCCGCGTCCGTCCGTCCGTGGGGTCATCTGTTCGGGCATGTCCCGGACATGGGACAGGCTCTGCTGCAATGCAACAGAAAAGCGGGCGCCGCAACAGCGCGACCGTCAGGCGTTGCGGCGCAGCACCTCCCGATTCACGACCACGTGCGGGTCGAGCCGTCCGTCGAAGCAGGCGAGGATGCTCTCGGCGCAGGACATCGCCATCCGCCGCATGCTCTCGGCCGTGGCCGCTGCGCTGTGCGGCATCGCAACGACGTTCGGCGCCTTCAGCAGCACGTTGCCGGGCTCGACCGGCTCGACCGCGAACACGTCGAGCCCGGCCCCGGCAACGTGTCCGGAGGCGAGCGCGGTGGCCAGCGCCGGCTCGTCCACCAATGTGCCGCGTGCGGTATTGATCAGCACCACGCCCGGCTTGGCGGCCTTCAGGAACGACTCGCTGACGATCCCGCGCGTCTCGGTGTTGGATGGGCAGTGCAGCGTCACGATGTCGGCGGCCGCGAGCGCGGCGTCGAGATCGTCCGCCGGCGTGAACCCCACGCCCTTGATGGTGTTGCGCGGCACGTGGGGGTCACGCACCAGCACCGTCATCCCGAACGCGGCGCACAGCCGCGCGACCCGCCCGCCGATCCGCCCGAACCCGATCACCAGCACGGTGCGCCCGGCGAGGTCGAAGGTGGGAATCTCTGGCGGGAATCCCCACTGCGCCGCCTTGGTGCGCGCGTGGAAGGCAAGCGTCTGGCGCGCGACCGTCAGCATCAGCATCAGCGCGTGCTCCGCCACGCTCACGGCGTTCGCATCCGGCGTGACGGTCAGCGGAATGCCGCGCGCGGTCAGCGCATCGACGTCCACCGCGTCGTAGCCCACGCCGTGACGCGCGACGATGCGGAGCCTCGGCGCCTGCGCGATCATGCCGGCGTCGATCCGGGTGATCCGCACGGTGATCGCATCGGCCTCGGCGATGCGGGCGGCGAGCGTGTCGGGCGTCACCGGGTCGAGGACCTCGACGGTCACGCCGGGGGCCGCGCGCATCAGCGCGATCGCGTCCGGGTGGATCGGGCGCAGGCAGAGGACGTGCGGCATCTCAGGCGTTCCTCCGCAGCACCTCGGGGTTCACCAGGAAACCCGGATCGATCTTGCCGTCGATCGCATCGAGCATGTTGTGCGCCGCGCGCACGGCCATCTTCGCGAGTGTCTCCTGCGCGGCCGCGGCGCTGTGCGGCGAGAGGATGACGTTGTCGAAGCCGAACAGCGGGTTGTCCTTGACCGCCGGCTCGATCGTCAGCACGTCGAGCCCGGCGGCGGCCACCTTGCCCGAGCGCAGCGCGTCCACCAGCGCCGCCTCGTCCACCACCGGCCCGCGCGCGGTGTTGATCAGCCACACGCCCGTCTTCATGCGCGCGAAGGCGTCGGCGTTGATCAGGTGATGCGTGGCCGCGTGCAGCGGGCAGTGCAGGGTCACCACATCGGCCTCGGGCAGGGCGGCCTTCCAGTCCGGTGCCGGAATGTGCCCGTCCGCGGCGATGCGCGGGGTCGGGAAGGCTGGGTCGTGTACCATCACGCGCATGCCGAAGGCAGCACAGAGCCGGGCGACGCGCGTGCCGATCCGCCCGTAGCCGATCACCAGCACGGTGCGCCCGGCGAGCTCGCCGATCGGCGGGCCATCGACCGAGCGCCATTCGCCTCCCTTCACCATCCTGTCGTAGGCGGGCACTTGGCGGGCGACACCGAGCAGCAGCCCCATCGCGTGTTCGGCCACGCCGAGATCGTTCGCCCCGTTCACCACCGCCACCGGCAGGCCGCGCTTCGTGCACTCGGGGATGTCGATCGTGTCGAAGCCGACACCGTAGCGCGCGACCACCTTGAGGTTCGGGCAGCGGTCCAGGAAGGCGGCATCGACGCGGCTGAGCCAGAGCAGGATCGCGTCCGCCTTGGCGGCGCGGGTCGTGAAGTCGGCGACGTCGGTCGCGACCTCCACCGTCACGCCGGGACGCGCATCGAGGATCGCGCGGCCCGCAGGATGGAGCGGCCGCTCGAGCAGCACATGGGGCATTCAGGGTGTTCCTTCCTGGACGACTGAGGCGAGGGGCGCATCCTGCGGCGGGGCGGGGCGGTCGGCAACCCGGTCTGGGGTGGGGGCTGGGTCTCGCTTTGAAGCTGCGTTTGCGACCGGGATCTGAATCTTCGAGAGGGAAAACTATCGTCCGGCTTGGCCGCAAATAGCCCAAGACTGCCCTTACACTTCCGTGCGCGCAACAGAATGGATGAAAGCCGAAATAGGCAAACACCGCGTCGGCGGGCGACCCATAGCCGCTTTGCCCCCGCCAGATCACGTCGTGGGCGATGGCTACGGCCAGCGCATCATCGGCGACACATCCGGGTTGCGGCCTGAGTTTGCATCGACCACAGTATCATCAGCAGTCCATTTGGGACGGACAATGCCAACGCCGCTGAATGACTTTGTTGCCTCGGTCACGTCCGTCAAGGTGGTGGAGAATTGGTGTGTCGCCGAGGTGGCCATGGCTCAGGCGGCCTTGGGTGGGATTTGCAGGGTCTCGTTGGCCGGCGGCGGGTTGAGCAGTTCGGCGAGTGCCTCGACGCCCATGTAGCGGTGTTGCAGCTGCCCCTCATCGTTGGCCTCGAGCAGCACGGCGCCGATCAGGCGAATGATCGCGGCTTCGGAGGGGAAGATGCCGACCACATCGGCGCGGCGCTTCACCTCCTTGTTCAGGCGTTCGAGCGTGTTGACCGAGTGCAGCTTGGTGCGGTGCGCGGGCGGGAACGCCATGTAGGCGAGCACGTCGTCCTCGCTGTCGTCCATCAGGGCGCCGAGCTTGGGCCATCGCGGGCGCAGCTGGTCGGCGACGTGGCGCCAGGTCTGGCGGGCAGTGGCCTGGTCGGATTGCAGGAAGGCCTGGCGCAGCGCCGCGGCGGCCATGGAGCTGTGCGCCTTCGGCACGTGAGCAAGAGCGTTGCGCATCCAATGAACGCGGGGACTGTTGAAGAAGGTGGGTCAGACTGAGGCGGACGGTGCTTGGGCGGGCCTGGACCGTGGGGCGCCCGCGACCGGACCGATCAGGATGGCGACGAACGCACACAGGATGACGGCGACGGCGGCCGCCAGGCGCTTGAGGTTGATGGCGGCGGCCGTCAGGTAGACCTGGATCCTGATATTGGTCAGGCCGCGGCGCACGGCGCGCGCCAGGCCGTGACGGGTCTTCGCCTCGCCGTGGACGCCCTCGACGCGCCAGCGGTGGCGTGCATAAACGGCCATGTCCTGATCGCTCCACCTGTCGCGCCGACGCCGGGCGCGCAGCAGCGCGGGGTAGTCGTCACCGACCACCACCGCCTTGTTGACGCGCCCGCCCGAGAGGCAGAGCCGGGCCAAGTCGCAGCGCCGGCAGTCCTTGGCCCGCGCGGTGAAGAAGCGGCCATGCTTCACGCGCCGACCGGCCTTCAGCGTCTTGCCGCGTGGGCAGGTGAGGCGGTCGTGGCGGGCATCGTAGCGGAAGCGCCGCATCGGCACCGGCGATCGGATCGGCTCCCAGCTGACATCGGCGCGGATCAGTGTGGCGTCGAGATGCACCACCTCGCCTTTCGCGATCCCGGCCGCCACGCACGCCGTCACCGTGCACTCGAAGATGCGGCGAAAGCGCGCCGCGCCCCATCGTTGACGAATGCGCGTGAGTGAGGAATGGTCCGGCAGGGCGTCGGCCAGCCCGAAGCGCGCGAACCAGCGGATCGCCACGTTCACCGCCGCCTCGCGCATCAGACGGCGGTCATGAACGAGGCCGAGCAGGAAGCCGGCCAGCATCAGCCTGACCGCCGCTTCCGGATCGATGCTGGGACGACCGGCCTCGGCGCTGTACAGCCCAGCCACCTCGTCACGCAGCCAGCTCAGATCGAGCACGCGATCAACGCGGGCGAGCACGTGCTCGTCAGGAAACAGCTCACGCAGAGAGCCAGCGAAGAACTCGTACTGCTCCGGTCCGCGTCGCCCCAGCATGCCTGCAACTCTCGCTGCGTCGCTGCGAGATCGAATCAGAGGCCAGCGGGTTTTTCAACAGCCCCACGCGACACCGTTGCCACGTCCCACCGAAAATGCGGGCGATCGCGCTCTTCAACCCCTCATGCGCGTCGGAGACGACCAGCTTCACGCCGCGCAGGCCGCGCTTGACCAGGCTCTTGAGGAAGCTGGCCCAGAACGTCTCCGCCTCCGACGGGCCGATGTGCAGCCCAACGATCTGCCGCCGCCCTTCGGCGTCGCACGCGACCGCCACTATCGCGGCGACCGAGACCACACGGCCGCCCTCGCGCTGGCGCAGATAGGTCGCGTCCAGCCAGAGGTAGGGCCAGTCGCCGGAGAGCGGCCGCTCCAGGAACGCTGAGACCCGCTCGTCGATCTCCTTGCAGAGCTTCGAGACCGTCGACTTCGAGATCCCCGTCAGGCCCATCGCCTGCACCAGATCGTCCACCCGCCGGGTCGAGACGCCGCCGATCCAGGCTTCCTGGATCACCGTCACCAGGGCCTTCTCCGAGGTCTTGCGCGGCTCCAGGAAGGGCGGGAAGTAGGAGCCCTGCCGCAGCTTCGGGATGCGCAGCTGCATCGCCCCAAGCCGGGTATCGAGCGTGCGGTCCCGGTAGCCGTTGCGCCAGTTCAGCCGCTCGCCGCTGCGCTCGTAGCGGCCGGCGCCGATCAGGCCTTCCACGTCGACCTCCATCAGCAGCTGCAGCACCGCCTCGGCAACGCTGCGCAGGAAATCGCCGTCGCCCGCTTTCGCAAGCAGTTCGGCCAGTGGCAGTCTCTCCTCGGTCATCGGTTCCTCGGTCGGTCAGTGGTGCCAGCGTCGCAACTCCACCCCAAACCGCCAGGCCGATGACCACCGCGAACCTACACCCCGGACAACGCCGGAATCTCCACCACCTCCGCGGACGCTACCCTTCATCCATCTCCCTTCGACGGACTCTAGCTCAGCGCGGGGGCATCCAAGGGGGCAGGGTCACCGTACTGAATCAGACAAGTCAACAGGTTCGGAGAGGACGACCCAACGGAGAGCGACTTTCGGGCGTCTCCGCGCCAGGCCGGTCAACAGATGACGCGGCAAACCCGTAGGAAACTTGCGCCTCAGCGGGCCGCCCGGCCAGGCGGAGAGCGCGAAGCCGATAGGAGCTGGCGGAGGGAGTGGGATTCGAACCCACGACACGGTCTCCCGTGTACCCGCTTTCCAGGCGAGCGCCTTAGACCACTCGGCCATCCCTCCATGGTCGCGGCACGTTTACAGCGGGTCCCACCCTGCACAAGGGGGGCGGCGACGACGCCCCGCACCTGCCCCTTCGCGAAGGCCTTCCCTTGGGCTAGTGTCCGCCCCAGATAAGGACCGGGCCGGGCTGTCCCGGTTTTCGCGGTTCAACACGGGACGGACGCACACGCGATGGGTACCTTCAGCATCTGGCACTGGCTTGTCGTGCTGCTCGTGATCCTGCTGCTGTTCGGCAGCGGCAAGATCAGCGGCCTGATGGGCGACCTGGCCAAGGGCATCAAGTCCTTCCGCCAGAATATCAAGGACGACAAGGACGAGACCCAGGCGGCCGAAGCCGAGCAGAAGCCCGCGGGCACCCTGCCCGGGCCGGAGGCTGGGCGCGAGAACGCGCGGGCGGGCGAGCACGCCTCATCGTCCAGTTCGCGCGGCTGATTCGACGCGCAGCCTAAACGGCGCGTTGCCCTCAACCGCGCCGCCCCCGTAGTCTGTTCCCCGCGCACCCGCCTGCGGCGGGATGCGTGCGGTCATGGCCGGCGCAGACCGGCCGAGGGGAAGCGGAGCCTCGGGGGGCGGATGGACAGGACGACACCGGCGGGTGAGGCCGAGGAGGCACAACGCATCCTCGACATGGAGGTGCCGTCGAGCCGGCGTACGCTCGGGCCTTTCCTGGCCCAGGCATTCCGCTGGCTCGGCATCGCCTTCGTCGCGTTCCACATGGTCGTCTTGCTGGTCTACCCGATCGACCCGACGATCGGCCGACCTGTGCATGTCTATGTCGGTGCGATCCTGGGCCTCGGCCTGTTCGCCGCCTCGACCAACAGCCGGCTCGACCGCGTTGCCTGGTACGACTGGCTGCTGATCCTCTGCTGCATCGGCATCGTCACGCATTTCGCCCTCGATGCTGACGGGATCGAAATGCGGGCCTTCATGGGCCCGAACGAGCGCGACACCGTGGTGGGTCTGGCGGCGCTGCTGATCCTGCTCGAGTTCGCCCGCCGCACTGCCGGCATCGCGATGCCGATCATTGCGATCGTGTTCATCACCTACATCTTCGCCGGCCCCTGGCTGCCGGGCGCGCTCTATCACACCGGCGTGCCGTGGCGCGACGCGGTGAACTTCCTCGCCGGCACCGAGGGCATCTTCGGCATCACCACCTCGGTCTCCTCCACCTTCATCATCATGTTCGTGACCTTCGCGGCCTTCCTGCAGACCTCGAAGGCGGGCGAGTTCTTCAACGACCTTGCGATGGGCCTGGTCGGCTGGGCACGCGGCGGGCCGGCCAAGGTGGCCGTGGTCTCATCCTCGATGTTCGGCGCGGTCTCTGGGTCCTCGGTGGCCAATGTGGTCGCCTCGGGCACCTTCACGATCCCGATGATGAAGCGCGCGGGCTACGACGCGGAGACCGCCGGCGCGGTCGAGGCCACCGCCTCCACCGGAGGCCAGCTCGCCCCCCCGGTGATGGGGGCCGGCGCGTTCATCATGGCCGAAGTGCTGGGTGTGCCGTACCAGGAGATCCTGATCGCCGGGATCATTCCGGCGGTGCTCTACTACGTCGCCTGCTACAGCCATGCCGACCTGCACGCCCTCAAGGCCGGGCTGCACGGCCTGCCGCGCTCGGAGCTGCCGAACCTCGCGCGGCTGATGCTGCGGGCCTATCTCTTCTCGCCGCTCCTGATCCTGATCATCGTGCTGCTGTCCGGCTACTCGCCGTTCCGCGCCGCGGGGCTCGGCATCGCTGCGACCATCGTCATCATGTTCGGGACGTTCCTCGCGCATCGCGTCTTCATCGCGCGCGAGAACCCGTTCACGGCACTGATCGCGAGCATCTGGCAGCTCTGGCTGGCGATCTGCGAGGCGCTCGCGGGCGGCGCGCGCGAGGCGCTCCAGCTTGTTGCGGTCTGCGCGACGGCGGGCATCGTCGCGGGCGTGATCGGGCTGACCGGAATCGGCGGGCGGTTCGCCACCATCCTGCTCGAGCTTGGCGGCACGGTGCCGCTGCTCGCGATGACTTTCGCCGCGATCGTCGCGCTGATCCTCGGCATGGGGGTGCCCACGACGGCGGCCTATGCGATCGCCGCGGCGGTGGTCGCACCCGGATTGATCCGCATGGGCGTCGAGCCGCTCGTTGCCCACATGTTCATCTTCTACTACGCGGTGCTGTCGGCGATCACGCCGCCGGTTGCCTTGGCGTCCTTCGCCGCCGCGGGACTGGCGCGCGGCAGTCTCTGGGGCACCAGCCTGAAGGCGCTCAAGTTCGGCATGGCGACCTTCCTGGTGCCCTACATGTTCTACCTGAACCCCGTGCTGCTTGCGCAAGGACCGCTGCTCGGTGTGTTCCAGGCGCTTGCCACCGCCGGCATCGGCGTGGTGCTGCTCGCCTGTGCGACCGAGGGCTACATGGGCGGGCGGCTTGCCCTGCCGCTCCGCTTCGTATGCGCCGCCGCCGCCCTCATGTGTATCGTTCCGGAAGGGTTGACCGACCTGATCGGCATCGGGCTTGGCACCGTTCTTTTCGCGTGGCAAAAGTTCGGACGCCGGCATGTGCTGGCATGATGACTGCTGTACGCGAGGGAGGATAAGGCCATGAAACGTTTCATCGTCGAAGTGCTCGAAAAGAGCAGCATGGTGCTGCTTGTTCTGGTCCTGTTGGTCGGTCTCGTCGCCGGCTATGTCAGCGGCGACATCCTCGGCGCGATCGTCGGCCTGATCGCCGCGGCCGTGCTTGCGGTGATGACCTTCGGCGTGCTCTTCGTCCTGCTCGAGATGAACGAGAGCCTGCGGGCGATCCGCCAGCAGGTCGAGGGTGGGCGCAAACTCTAGACTCGTTTTCAACAGAGAACATCCGCGGGACCCGGCCAGGCTCCCTCCCCGACCGGTACGCCGAGGCCTCCGGCGCACCGACACGATCGCGGTCGGCTCGGGCGTCCGGGCTACGTCGGCCCCTTCTGCGGCAGCGTCGCCTGGCCAGGCACCCGCGGGCGCCCCGCGGGTGCCTGCGCGCGTGTGGCTGCGCGCGTGTGGCGGTGGAACGACCGGCAGCACCGACGATCGGCTCGGCCCGGTTGGCTCGCCCATGCTAAGCGACAACCATGGCGCGAACCGCCCGAGTCGCTCTGAAGCGCAAGCCCGCCGGCGCGCGCAGGCCGACGGCCCGGCGCGCCCCGCGTCGGCGCTTGCGCGTCTGGCGCTGGGTCCTGCTGCTGGCGCTGTGGCTGGCGCTCACCCTCGGTGGTGTCGTCACGTGGCTGGCCTGGGACCTGCGCCATCCCGCCGCGGCCCTGGAGGCGACGCGCCGGCCGGGCGTGACGCTGCTCGATACCGAGGGCGGGGTGCTTGCGCGCTCGGGCGACCTCTACGGCGAGACCGTCCGCGTTCCCGACCTGCCGCGCCACGTCGCCGATGCGGTGATCGCAATCGAGGACCGGCGCTTCCGGAGCCACATGGGCGTCGATCCGCTCGGACTTGCCCGCGCCGCGGCCGTCAACATCGCCGAGGGCCGGGTCGTGCAGGGCGGCTCAACCATCACACAGCAGGTCGCGAAGAACCTGTTCCTGACACCGGAGCGGTCGTTCCGACGCAAGGGCCAGGAATTGCTGTTGACGCTCTGGCTCGAACGCACATTCACCAAGGACGAGATCCTGTCGGTTTGGCTGAACCGGGTCTATCTCGGCGCCGGTTCCTGGGGCGTGGACGCTGCCGCGCGGCTGTATTTCGGCGTACCGGCGCGCCGGCTCTCGGTCTGGCAGGCGGCCCTGATCGCCGGCCTGCCGCGCGCGCCCTCGCGGCTCAATCCGCGCGCAGATCCCGAGGCCGCGATCGCCCGCGGTCGCGTCGTGCTGAGGGCGATGGTGCAGGCCGGCCTGCTCTCGGCCGACTCTGCCCGGCGCGCCGAGGCCGAGGCCGCCCGCGGCTTCGCGCCCGCACCGCCGCGTGGCGCGGGCTGGTTCGCCGTCTGGGCGCAGGACCGGCTGGGCGCGCTGCCGATCGAGCACGGGGCCGATCTGCTGCTGCGCACCACGCTCGATCCGCGCCTGCAATCCCGCGCCGAGGACCGGCTCTCCGCGCTGCTCGCCGCCGAAGGCGGGCGGCTGGGGATAGGCGAGGGCGCGGTGGTGGCGCTGGACGCCGAGACCGGCGCAGTACGCGCGATGGTGGGCGGGCGCGAGGCACGCGCTGGCGGCTTCAACCGTACCACCGCGGCGCGCCGGCAACCCGGCAGCGCGTTCAAGCCGTTCGTCTGGCTCGCCGCGCTCGAGGCCGGCATGACGCTGACGACGGTCCTGGAGGACAAGCCCGTCACCATCGGCGGCTGGCGTCCGGAGAACATCGACGGGCGGTTCCGCGGCCAGGTCACGCTTGCCGAGGCGCTCGCGCAGTCGCTCAATACGATCGCCGCGCAGATCGTTGCCGAGGCGGGTGTCCCACGCGTGATCTCGGCCGCGCGCCGCGTCGGCATCGTCTCGGACCAGCCGCGCGACGCGACGATTGCGCTCGGCACCGGCGAGGTGGGGCTGCTCGAACTCGTCGCCGCCTACGCGCCCTTCGTCAACGGCGGACGCGCGGTCGTTCCGCACGGCGTGCTCCGCGCCGAGGTGCGCGGCCGGACGATCTGGCGCCGCGAGGCCGGTGCGGTGCGCGCGATCCCCGAGGAGCGCGCAGCCGCGATGGCGGCGATGCTGCGCACGGCCGTGGAACACGGCACCGGCCGTGCGGCCGCGATCCCCGGCCGCGCGGTGGCCGGCAAGACCGGCACCACCCAGAACTTCCGCGACGCCTGGTTCGTCGGCGCGGTGGACGGGCTGCTGATCGGCATCTGGCTCGGCAACGACGACGCGGGTCCGATGCGCGGCGTCACCGGCGGCACGCTGCCCGCCCGGCTGTTCCGCGAGATCGCAAGCGGTCGCTGAGTCAGCGCATCGCCCAGGTCGGGTCATCCGCACAGGGGACCGGGCGCGGGCGGTCGATCATGCGCACGGGGTAGTCGGCATGGGTCGCCGACTTCAGGTACTCGATCAGCGCGCGCCGGTCGGCATCGGTCAGCGCGGGCCCAATGATTCCGGGTCCTTCGCCGTCGCGGAACCAGTGGCCCTGGTTGCTGTTGCCGGTCTCGGCGGTATCAAGCCAAGTGCCGCGCTCGGGCCGGTCCGTGCGGTAACCGACCTTCACGGGATCGAACGCGCGGTCGCCGACCACGAAACGCCCCGGCCGCTCCGGGCTGAGCATGTCCCAGAGGGTCGGCACCGAGCCGTTGTGCAGGAAGGGGGCAGTCGCCCAGATGCCGACCAGCGGGCGTGCCTTATAGCCGCACGGCGCGCGCACGAGGTTCTCGCGCCCGAACCCGTCCAGGGCAGCGCGCTCGGCCGGGCTCAGCGGCGGGGTAAGCCGGTCGTAGGCGCGGTCCTTCACCTGCTGCGTCACCACGGTCAGCGCCTCGACGCCCGTGATCGGCTGGGTGGCGCCGAGCTTGGCGGCATCGTAGCGGCGGCCGGCGAAGCCGCGCGCGGCGTTCGGATCGGTGCCGATCCGCTCGAGCGGCACGACCGGCACGTGCCACTCGGGCGGATCGCCCGACCCGCGCAGCACCTGCACGGCGTGGCAGCGCGCGCAGTGCCGCTCGAACAGCGTACGCCCCTGGCGCGCAAGCGGCCGGTCGATCGGCCCGAGCACATCCTCCGGCCAGGGCGCCGGCTTGAGCGACTGGAGCGTGCGCTCGATCAGGTCGATGTCGCGCACGCGCACCGAGCTGTCCCAGCGCTCGGGCGGCGGCACCGGCGCGCCGGCGGCGTCGATGAAGTTGGTGCGCGCGCGCACGCCGAGCGCCTCGCCGACGTTGCGCACCATCGGCTGGCGCACGGAGGCGTTGTATTGCACCCAGTCGAAGCGCCAGATGTCCCACACCGGCGGGAAGCTGACCGGCGCATCCATCGGCAGGGCGTTGCCCGGCAGGGCGAGGTCGTCGGCGAGCAGCTGGTTGGCGATGCGCTGGAGCGCATCGAGCCTGCCATGCCCTTCCGCGACCGGACTGAGCCGGCGCGCGGGCTCGCGGGCCGCGATCCTGATCCGCGCGACCGCACGGTCGAACGCCGCCTCGAGCGCGAGCCGCCCGCCCGGCCAGTCGGGATCGCGCTCCAGCACCTCGTTCAGGAAGCACGCGCGCTTCCAGGGCAGCTCCGCGGTCAGGATCATCGCGCGCGCCATCGCACGCTGGAACGCGACCGCGTCGTGCATCGCCGCCCCGCCCTCGATGACGATCGTCCGGCCGTTGTGGTTGATCTGCCCGGTGTGACAGGCGGCGCAGGTGAAGCCGGCCATGCGCACGCCGCGATAGGTCTCGCCGGGCCCCTCGTGCGTGTGCACCGCGAAGCCGACCGGGAAGCCGTAGGGGTTCACCGCCGGGTTGCGCGAGGCGGCTGCGGTGATGAAGCGGAACGGCGCGAGCGTGTCCGGGTCCATGAGCCGGGGGCCCCCGAGAATGCCGGTGCGCAGCGAGGCAAGCCAGGCCGCCGGCATGATCTCGGTCCCCTGGGACGTGAAGTGGAACAGGTCTCGCTCGGCGTCGCCCCAACCCTGGTCGAGGCGCACCACAGGGCCGTCCGGCTCGGGCAGGACCGGTGGTGAGGTCTCGCAGCCCGCGAGCAGCGCCAGCGCGAGGGCGGAAACGGCCAGGGAACGCATCGTCGGGGGGATCCTCGGTTCAACCTTGGGTGGCGCTGCGATGGTGCCGCGCCGCAGGCCGCCGGTCCACCATCTTGTGAGGGTGACGGAACGAACCGGGTCCGGCCTCGGCCGCAGCACCCCTTGATCGGACCGGGCCGCACCGCTATCCCACGCGCCCCCGGCGAAAAGGAGCATTCCCCATGGCCAAGGCCGCCGAGAGGCCGAAGTCGGACGACCAGACCTACGGCATCGCCGCCGACCGGCTGCGCAGCCTGGTCGAACGGATCGAGCGGCTGGAGGAGGAGCGGCGCGCGCTCGCCGGCGACATCAAGGACATCTACGCGGAGGCGAAGTCGGCGGGGTTCGACGTGAAGGTGCTGCGCCAGATCATCCGGCTGAGGAAGCAGGACCAAGCCGAGGTCGAGGAACAGGAAAGCCTGCTCGACCTCTACAAGCGCGCGCTCGGAATGGCCTGAGCCGCTATATCGCCTTGGCCGCCGCGATCGAGGCCGCCACCGCATATCCGGCCCAGATCAGCGACTGCGGCGCGAGCCCGAGCCCGGCATCGGCGAGCCAGCCCATGACCGGCGGCGCGGCCGCGGAAGCGAGCACGTTCGCCGCGACCACCACGGACCTGATCTCGCCGAGACGCGCGAAGCCGAAGTACTCGGTCCAGACCGCGGTGGTGATCGTGGTCGCCACGCCGGAGCTCAGGCCGAGCAGCGCCAGATAGGGGATCGCGGCGAGCGGATGCGCCACCAGCGCGACCGCCGCCAGCCCTGCTGCCATCGGCAGGAGGAACAGCGGCAGCAGACGCACCGCGCCGATGCGGTCGATCACCGGCCCGGCCTGCAACAGGGACCACGCGCGCGCCAGCGCGAAGCCGACGAAGCAGGCGGCGATCCAGGCGAGGCTCCAGCCCTTCTCCTGGGCCAGGCTCGCCTGGTGGAAGAACAGGCCGGTGGTGATGAAGGACGGCGCCATGATCGCCGGCATGGCGAACAGGAAGCGTCGGTCGCGCCAGAACCGCCGGTCACCCGGCAGGACTCCTCCGCGCGGCGATGGCGCGGGCGGCGCCGGGCGGTCGATCAGCCGCACCATCAGCGGCACCGCTCCCGCCAGCACCGCCGCACACAGCAGCCAGGTCGCGCGCCAGCCGACCAGCCCGATCGCGGCCACGCCGATGATCGGCAGCAGCGCCTCGCCTGCCGGCAGGCCGAGTGCCGCCACGCCCATCGCCTTGCCCCGGTCGTTCGGGAAGCGCCGGGCCATGGTGGTGAGCGCCAGATGCACCATCAGGCCCTGGCCGGTCAGCCGCAGCAGGAACAGCGCGAGTCCCAGCATCACCACCCCGGTGCTGGCGGCGGCCAGCAGACAGGCCGCCGTGAACCCCGCGCCGACGATCAGGGCGAAGCGGGTGAGCGAGGTCCGGTCGATGAACCGCCCAAGCCAGCCCAGCAGCAGCCCCGAGGCGAGGGTCGCGATGCCGTAGATCGTGCCGAAGCCGCCGTCGCCGAGCGCGAAGGCGGCGCGGAGTTCGGCGCCGAACACCGCGATGAAGAAGGTCTGGCCGAAGGACGAGAGCGCCATCGCGGCGAGGCCGAACCCGAGCGGGCGGGCGTGCTCGCGCACGAACGCGGCGTAGGAGAGGAGCATTCGCGCCATCCTGGCCCCGCAGGGGCGATCCGCAAACCCCGCGCTGGCATTGCCTGCCATGCTGCGGCAAGGTGCCGACCATCATGACCGATGCCGTCCTCGAGGGCCGGCCTGCCACGCAGGCTGGGACCCCGCGCCGCACCTTCGCGATCATCGCCCATCCGGATGCCGGCAAGACCACGCTGACCGAGCGGCTGCTGCTGGCCGGGGGCGCGATCCGGCTCGCCGGCGAGGTGAAGGCGCGCGGCGATCGGCGCCGGGCGCGCTCGGACTGGATGGAGATCGAGCAGAAGCGCGGGATCTCCGTCACCTCGTCGGTGATGACCTTCGAGCGCGACGGCATCACCTTCAACCTGCTCGATACGCCGGGCCACCAGGATTTCAGCGAGGACACCTACCGGACGCTGACCGCGGTGGATTCCGCGGTGATGGTGATCGACGCGGCGAAGGGGATCGAGAGCCAGACCCGCAAGCTTTTCGAGGTCTGCCGGCTGCGCGACATCCCGATCGCGACCTTCGTCAACAAGGTGGACCGCGAGGGCCAGGACCCGTTCGCGCTGATGGACGAGATCGCCTCGAGCCTGGCGCTCGACACCGCGCCGATGACCTGGCCGATCGGCATGGGTACCGAGTTCCACGGCCTCTTCGACCTGCGGGGCAACCGGTTGCTGCTGCCGGGCGAGGACGGCACAGCCGGGTATGCGCGCGCGCTCGACATGGCCGGCCCGGACGATGCTGCGCTTGCCGCCTATCTGCCGGACCATGCGCGCGCGGCGCTCGCCGAGCAGGCCGACCTGGCGCTCTCCGCCTGTCCGGGCCCCGACGCCGCGGCGTATCGCGAGGGCCATCTGACGCCGGTGTTCTTCGGCTCGGCGCTGCGCGGTTTCGGCGTGGCGAGCCTGCTCGACTTTCTCGCCGCGCATGCACCCGGGCCACGCGCGCAGGCGGCCGAGCCGCGTGCGATCGACCCGGAGGAGCCGGCGACGACGGGCTTCGTGTTCAAGGTGCAGGCGAACATGGACCCGCAGCATCGCGACCGGATCGCCTTCGTGCGGCTCTGTTCCGGGCGGTTCCGGCGCGGGATGCGGCTGACGCCGACGCGCACCGGGCGGGCGCTCGCGGTCCAGAACCCGATCTTCTTCTTCGCCCAGGACCGCGAGCTCGCCGAGGAGGCCTATCCTGGCGACATCATCGGCATCCCGAACCACGGCACGCTGCGGGTGGGCGAGACGCTGACCGAGGGCGAGGCGATCCGCTTCACGGGGCTGCCGGATTTCGCGCCCGAGATTCTGCGCCGGGTGCGGCTCGCTGATCCGATTCGGGCGAAGCAGATGCGCAAGGGTCTCGAGGATCTCGCCGAGGAGGGCGTGGTGCAGGTGCTGCGCCCTGTCATCGGCGCGGACTGGATCGTCGGCGTGGTCGGGCAGTTGCAGCTCGATGTGCTGGAGAGCCGGATGATGGCCGAGTACGGCGTGAAGATCGCGCTGGAGGCGGCGCCGGCGGAGGCGGCGCGCTGGATCGCCGGCGCGCGCGAGGAGGTGGCGCGGTTCGTCGAGCGGCATCGCAGCGCGATCGCCGAGGATCGCGATGGCGATCCGGTGTTCCTGGCGCCGAGCCGGTGGCAGCTGAACCGGGCGATCGAGGAGTGGCCAGCGCTGCGGTTTGGTGCGACCAAGGAAAGACACTAGCCCGGGGAGCCATTGGCCCCCCCCCGATGGGGGCGGCGCCCCCCACCGCCGCCCAACAAACAGCGCCACCCCCAAAACGCGGGGGGGCCCCCCCC
>NZ_JBHYDW010000037.1:0-30009 GCF_051860475.1 Elioraea sp.
CGCGGCGTCGCAGCGCATCGATCGCCTCGAAGGAGAGAACGCAGCAAGGGCCGCGGCAATAGGCGATCACCTCGCGGTCGCGCGGCAGTGCGGCGATCGCCGCCCGCCGGTAGCCCGTGCGCGCACGATAGGTCACGCCGTCCACCACCAGGTCGGCATCGTGATCGGTGAAGCCGAACACCGTGCCGTGGGCCATCAGCCCGATGAGATGCGCCCCGCTCGGGCCCCGGCGTCCGGCAAGCCATCCCTTCACTGCACGCTCACTGGCACCCGACCACCTCATGAGGGCCTTTGCGCCGTGGCCCGCAGATCTCGTCTCGGAGCGTAGAGCAGCAGCGATCGCTGCTGCGTAGGTTACGCCCGGGGAGGACGCCCCGGAGACGTGCAACAAGTTGCCCTTCGAGTGCACAGAGTTGCCCTTCTTCGTGCGCATCGCTCTACCTCAGCCATGTAGGATGCTTTGGAGGCTGGGGTGCGGTACGCGCCGGGCTGCCATCGGGCTTGGCCGAGGAAGCATCCGCGCGCAGACGTGCTTGGCCCGTGATGGAAAGGGGCGCCGTGTGGCAAGACGTCCAACTGGGAGGTCGGCGGAGCAAGCAAGCGGGCCGGTTCGTGCTGCCGAATACGTCCGGATGTCGACCGACCACCAACGCTACTCGACCGAGAATCAGTCGGACGCAATCCGCCGATATGCTGCGCAACGGGGCATTGAGATCGTCCAGACCTACGCGGATCACGGCAAGAGTGGCCTCAGCATCACCGGGCGTAGCGCCCTGCAGCGCCTGATCGACGACGTCCGAAGTGGCCGCGCCGACTTCAGCGTGATCCTCGTGTACGACGTGAGCCGCTGGGGACGGTTCCAGGACGCGGACGAGAGCGCCTACTACGAGTATCTGTGTCGGCGTGCAGGCATCTCCGTCGAGTATTGCACCGACGGCTTCGAGAATGACGGCAGCCCCATCGCAACGATCGTCAAGGGGGTCAAGCGTGCGATGGCCGGCGAGTACAGCCGACAGCTCTCGGTCAAGGTTTTCGCCGGTCAGTGCCGCCTCATCGAGCTCGGCTTTCGCCAGGGTGGGCCGGCCGGCTTCGGGCTTCGTCGACGCCTCGTCGACGGCGCGGGCGTGCCCAAGGGCGAGTTGTCTCGCGGGGACCAGAAGAGCATCCAGACCGACCGCGTCGTCCTCATTCCCGGACCGCCCGACGAAGTCGATACGGTGCGCTGGATCTACCGCGCTTTCGTGCAGGAGGGTCACCCTGAGCGCGAGATCGCCGATATCCTGAACGGCAGGGGCATCCGTACAGACCTGGGCCGACCCTGGACTCGTGGCACCGTCCACCAGGTTCTAATCAACGAGAAATACGCTGGGGATAACGTCTGGAACCGCCTCTCGTGCAAGCTGCACGGCGCTCGAATGCGAAACAGCCGCGAGATGTGGGTGCGGCGCGACGCCGCCTTCCAGCCCATTGTGGATCGCTTCCTGTTCGACGCCGCACAGGTGATCATCCGCGAACGCTCGCGACGCCTGTCGGACGCTGAGATGCTCGAGATCCTCGGCCGCATCTTGGCGAACCGCGGCCGCTTGTCTGGGCTGATCATAGACGAGGTCGACGGAGCACCTTCAAGCAGCACTTATCGCCATCGCTTCGGCAGCCTGCTGCGGGCCTATCGCCTCGTCGGTTACACGCCCCGCCGCGACTACCGCTACATCGAGATCAACCGGGCGCTCCGCCGCCGGCATGCCGAGGTGGTCATCGAGATCGTGGCGGCGCTTCGTCACGCTGGCCTGCTGGTACTGCACTCGGAGACAACGGGCCTTCTCGACTTGAATGGCGAGCTCTCTGTGTCAGTCATCATCGCGCGCTGTCAGGAGACTCCGGCCGGCGCGCTCCGCTGGCGGCTTCGGTTCGCGACCAGCGTCAATCCTGACATTACGGTCGCAGTGCGTATGGACATCCGGAACCAGCGACCGCTCGATTTCTACATCCTCCCGAGGATCGACGTGGTGAGTGCGCGGATCCGGCTCGCCGAAGAGAACGAGCTATCGCTCGACGCGTATCGCTTCGAGACGCTCGACATCCTCATCTGAGCTCGCAGCACCAGTTCCCGTCCGCGAGGCTGCATGATGCGCATCCCCTCGCACATGCAGCACATTGAGATGATCCCCGTGGATGCGATCGACGTCCTCAACCCCCGTGCTCGAAATCGACGCCAGCACCAGGAGATCGTCGACAGTATCTCAGCCATCGGTCTCAAGCGGCCGATCACGGTCAGCCGTCGTGAGACCGAGAACGAAGTGCGCTACGACTTGATCTGTGGCGAGGGGCGGCTTGAGGCTTTCCGGATGTTGGGCGAGGCTGAGGTTCCCGCTGTGGTGATCGACGTATCCGAACCGGAATGCTTGGTGATGAGCCTCGTCGAGAACATTGCGCGGCGGCAGCATCGTCCGATCGACCTTATGAACGAAATCGGCAGCCTTGCGAAGCGTGGCTACGGTGAGGCTGAGATAGCAGAAAAGATCGGATGCTCGCGAAGCTGGGTGAACCAAGTCGTCACACTGCTCGAGCGCGGCGAGGATCGGCTGGTGGCCGCCGTTGAGACCGGCCTGATTCCGGTCGCCATGGCGACTGAGATTGCTCAGGCCGAAAGCGGGGAGGCACAAACGATCCTGATGGAAGCGTACGAGAGCGGCAAGATCCGGGGCAAGAAGCTCGGCGCCGTTCGTCGGCTCCTCGATCGCCGCCTCAGAGCCAAACGAGGTGGAAGAGACAAGGGCCTTGGTCGGCGCTCGCATACCGCGCGGCCGACAGCAGACGACCTGCTACGGGTCTACCAGCGTGAGGCAAACCGACAGCGGCTGCTGGCGCGCAAGGCAGACTTCGCACAGGCGCGGCTTCTCTTCATCGTTGAGGCACTGAGAGATCTCCTTGGTGATGACGCTTTCACGACGCTTCTACGTGCCGAAGCGCTTGCCACGATGCCACGAGCCCTGGCGGCGCGCATTGACGGGGATACCCCGCGATGATCGAGAGCACGACGGGCAAGGGTGTGAGGCACGGCTTTGAACGGGAGAGCGTGGTCGTTCCCCTCGCGCAGCTTGCACCACTCAAGGTCATGCGGCCGGGTACGAAGGAGAGCCATAAGTACGCCCAGATTCTGACGTCGGTGCGTGCCGTCGGGCTCGTTGAAGCACCGGTGGTCACTCCAGACCGCGAGCGTCCGGGGCGATATTTTCTGCTCGATGGCCACCTCAGGATCGAGGCTCTCAGAGATCTTGGAGTGACCGAGGTTGAGTGCCTTGTAGCGACCGACGATGAGACCTACTCGTACAACAAGCGGATCAACCGACTGCCGCCGATCCAGGAGCACCGCATGATCCTTCGAGCGATCGATCGAGGGGTACCGGAAGAGCGGATCGCGGAGGCGCTGGGTGTCGAGGTGCAGACGATCAGGAGGCACGCGCGGCTGCTCAATGGCATTTGTCCCGAGGCGGCTGAGATCTTGAAGGAGACGTCGTGTCCAGCCGCAACGCTCGATGTCCTGAGGTGTATGGGCCCCATCCGTCAGGTGGAAGCGGCCGAGCTGATGAGCGGCCAGAACAACTACACTGCGAGTTTTGCCAAGGCGATCCTTGCGGCAACACCCGAAGCCCAGCTGGTCGAGCCCCGGACAAACAAGCTCGGCCGCGCGCGCACGGCCGCCTCGGAGCAGATCATGCGCCTGGAGCGGGAGCTTGCGAGCCTGCAGGCGCAGGTGAGATCCGTGGAGGAGACCTATGGCATCGACAATCTGCACCTGACGGTCGCCAAAGGTTATGTCCGGAAGCTGCTCGGCAACGCTCGGATCGTACGGTGGCTGTCGCAGCACCACCCGGAGTACCTGAGCGAGTTTCAATCCATCGCGGAGATCGACAGTTTGCTGCCGGCCGATTCAACGGCGGCGTAACAGCGACTGACGGGGACCCGGACCCGACAAGCGCGGGGACCGCGGGAGACGCCGCACGATGGGGCGGATCGAGCGCGGTGGTGGGGATGGCGGCGAACCCGTACGGTGCCCACCAGGCCGGTCGTCATCGGATCGGCCGACAACACTTAACTTGACGGCTACGGGCAGAGTGAACGGGACGCAGTGATGTCTCGGACGCTCTGCCCGATCTTGCGGAGGTCTCGTGCCGATGGGGCATTGGCCAGAGGCCCGCTCACGTCGGGGCGCCGCCCCCGAACGCGCGAAAGGCCCCACCGGCGCGTCCCTTGGGACGGCCGGCGGGGCCGGAGCGGCGAAGCGGGAAGCAGGATCAGGCGAGGCGGAAGACGCTCCCGTCGTGCACCACGGTGACGAGCGCGGAGGCGGCGAGATCGCCGGGGTCCAGATCGACACTGCCGTCGCCCTTGCGGACGGCCACCGCGCCGAGCCCGTCCACGTTCAGGGTCGCGGCGCCGGTGTTCGCGTCCACGCCGTTGATGAAACGCACGGCGAGCCCGGCGAAGTAGGCCGTCAGCGCCGGCGTCAGCCCGATCGTGCGCGCATTCGCCGTGCCGCCGGCGGTGCCGCCCCAGGCGAGCGCGCCGCGCGCGCCGGCGAACTGGGCACCGCCCGTCAGCAGGCCGAGCACTCGGCGCTGTTCGAGGCGCTGGCGCGGCATGATCCGGACGCGGCGGAGAGCATTATCGCTGCGCACCTGCGGCAGACCATGGACGCGCTGTGCAGCCCGCAAGAGGCAGGCGCGCTGCGCTGAGCCGCGGCCGAGGGCGACTGGTCAGCCACGGCGCGCTCCGATCGACGCGGACCGGCTCACGCGGCGAAGTGACAGGCCGCGGATTGCCGGTCCCAGTCCACGCGCAGCTCGGGGTCCTGCTCCGCGCAGCGCGGCTGAGCCTTCGGGCAGCGCGTTCGGAACCGGCAACCTGACGGCAGCTCGGTAGGGCTCGGCGGCTCGCCTTCGAGCGCGAAGGTATCGGTAACGCGCGGGCCGCCGATCCGCGGGATCGCCGCCAGCAGCGACTGCGTGTAGGGATGGCGCGGCGTGCTGAAGATCGCCTCGGTGTCGCCGATCTCCACCACCCGCCCGAGATACATCACAGCCACCCGCTGGCAGATCATGCGCACGACCGAGAGGTCGTGCGAGATGAACAGATAGGTCAGGCCGAACTGCTCGCGCAGCGACAGCAGCAGGTTCAGGATGGTCGCCTGCACCGACACATCGAGCCCCGAGGTCGGCTCGTCCAGGATGACCACCGAGGGCTTCAGCGTCAGGATGCGCGCGAGCCCGACCCGGCGCTGCTGGCCGCCGCTGATCTCGTGCGGATAGAGATCAAGGTGCGTCTCGGGCAGGCCGACCGCGCGCAGGATCTCGCGCACGCGCGCCTCGCGCTCCTGTTCCGGCAGCGTCGTATGCACGACCAGCGGCTCGTGCAGCGAGCCGCGAATGGTCCAGCGCGGATCGAGCGATGCGCCCGGGTCCTGGTAGCAGTACTGGAGATGCTCGCGGAAGCGCCGGCTCTGGTGCGGCTTGAGCCCGGCGATGTCGTGGCCCTCGAACACGACGCGCCCCGCGGTCGCGGTGTGGATCCCCATCAGCGTCTTGCCGAGCGTGGACTTGCCGCAGCCCGACTCGCCGACGATGCCGAGAATCTCGCCGCGCCTGACGGAGAAGGACACGTCGTCGAGCGCACGCAGCCAGCCCACCCGCCGCTTCCAGACATTGCGGACCGGGAAGTACTTCCGCAGCGCCCAGACCTCGAGGATGGTCTCGGCTGCACTCACGATACGGCCTCCGGCGCGGCCAGCTTGTGATGACAGCGCACGCTGTGCACGGCGTCGATCGCTTCGGGGGCGGGCCGTTCGGCGCGGCAGATCGCGCTCGCACGCTCGCAGCGCGGATGGAAGCGGCAGCCGCTCGGCGGATCGATCAGGCGGGGAATCTCGCCGGCGATGCCGTGGATGCCGGCCTCGGACGACGGCAGGCTGTCGAGCAGCTTGCGCGTGTAGGGATGGCTCGGCCGCTCGAAGAACCCGTCGACCGGCGCCTCCTCGACCTCCTGCCCGGCATACATCACCGTGATGCGGTCGCAGATCTCGTAGGCGGCACCGAGATCATGCGTGGTGAACAGCACCGCCACGCCGCGCTCGCGGGCGAGCTGCTTCAGCAGCTTCAGGATCTGTGCCTGCACGGTGACGTCGAGCGACGTGGTCGGCTCATCGGCGATCACCAGCTTGGGCTCGGGCAGCAGCGCCATCGCGATCATCAGGCGTTGGCGCTGTCCGCCCGACACCTCGTGCGGGTATTTGCGCAGCACGGCCTCCGGGTTGGGGAGTTGCACCAGCCGCAGAAGCTCGAGCACGCGTGCGCGATCGGCCGCGCGCCGCTCGCGCGGGTAGCTGTTGAAGAATCCCTGCCGGTCGCTGGTCCCGCCGCGCAGCAGCGGCGACTTGAAGCGCATCAGGTCGTCGATCTGCGTACCGATCGTGAACACCGGGTTGAACGCGGTGGAGGGGTCCTGCGGGATGTAGGCGATCTCGCGCCCCCGCACCTCGCGCGCCAGCGTCTCCTCGGGCACGCCGAGCAGGTCGCGACCGTCGAAGCGGATCTCGCCGCTCTCGATCCGTGCGCTGTTGCGCGGCAGGATGCCGAGGATCGCGCGCGCGAGCGTGGTCTTGCCACAGCCCGACTCGCCGACGAGGCCGCAGATCTCGCCGCGCCGGATCGACAGCTCGACGCCATCGAGCACCTTGGCGATCCCGGCATCCGAGCCGAACGAGACGCGCAGATCGCGGACCGAGATCAGCTCACTTGCCATGCTGACCCGCGCGCCGCAGCCGGGGATCGAGCACGTCGCGCAGCCCGTCGCCGAGCAGGTTGAAGCCCATCACCACCATGAAGATCGCAAGCCCCGGGAAGGCCGCGTACCACCAGGCCATCGGCAGGAACTCGCGCGATTCGGCGATGGTGCGGCCCCATTCCGGCGTCGGCGGCGGCGGGCCGAGGCCGAGGAAGCCGAGCGTCGCCGCGGTCAGGATCGTACCCCCCATGCCGATCGTGGTGCGCACGATGATCGAGGACGAGATCGAGGGCAGGATGTGCATCACCATCACACGGAACGGCGAGCAGCCGAGCGCGATCGCGGCCTCGACGAAGGGCTCGTTCTTCATCGACCGAGTCTCGGCATAGACCAGCCGCGCCCAGAACGGCCAGTAGGTGGCGGAGAGGGCGAGGATGACGTTCTCGATCGAGGGGCCGAGCGTCTGCGCAATCGCGATCGCCAGCACGATCTGCGGCACCGCGAGGAAGATGTCCGAGACGCGCATCAGCAGGTCGCTGCCGAGCCCCTCGTAGTAGCCGGCCACCAGCCCGATCGGCACGCCGATGATCACGGCGATCGTGATCGCCGTGACGGCGATGGTGATGGTGATGCGCGCGCCGAACAGCAGCCGCGAGTAGATGTCGCTGCCCATCCGGTCGGTGCCCAGCCAGTTCTCCGGCCCGGGCGGGCTCAACCGTCGCGCGGTGTGGAACTCGGTCACATCGCCCGGATGGGTGGAGAGCCAGGGCGCGAAGATCGCCACCAGCACCAGCAGCACGATCAGGCCGAGCCCGAGCATCGCCGCCCGATCCTCGGCAAGCTTGCGCATGACCCGGCGCATCAGCGCGTCTCCCGCGGATCGATCATGCCCTGCAGGATGTCGACCGCCAGGTTGACGACGATGAACATCGTGCCTGCGATCAGCGTGAAGCCCATCACCGCGTTGTAGTCGGAGCTCAGGATCGCGTTGACGGCGAACAGGCCGAGCCCCGGCCAGCTGAACACCGCCTCGACCACGACCGCGCCGGCGAGCAGGATGCCGAAGATCAGGCCGATCTGCGTCACCGTGCCGATCAGGGCATTGCGCAGCACGTATTTCCAGATCACCAGGCGCCGCGGGTAGCCCATCGCGGTCTCGTACAGCACGTAGTTGCTCTCGAGCGCGTTCAGCACGCCCGCGCGGGTGAAGCGCACGATGGTCGCGGCGGCCGGGAGGGCGAGGGTCGCGACCGGCAGCACCATGTGATGCAGCGCATCCCACAGGACCTCGATGTCCCACAGGATCAGCGCATCGATCACGTAGAAGCCGGTGATCGGCTCCGGCCCCCAGCCCTCGATCCGGCCGCTGAGCGGCGTGACGCCCAGCCGCATCGAGAACAGCAGCTGCAGCAGGATCGCGAACCAGAAGCTCGCGATCGCAAGCCCGGCGATCGTGACCACCCGGAGTGTGTGATCGAGCCAGGTGTTGCGCCTGAGCGCGCTGAGGACGCCGAGCGGGATGCCGATCACGCTTGCCACCACGATCGTGACGAATGTCAGTTCGAGCGTGGCCGGCAGCCGGCTCATCAGGTCCTCGGCGACGGGGCGGCCGGTGAAGATGCTCCGCCCCATATCGCCGTCGAGGATTGCCCGGATGTAGCGGACGAACTGAATGTGCAGCGGCTGATCGAGGCCGAGCCGCTCGCGGATCGCCGCGATCGTCTCGGGGGTGGCGTTCTCGCCGGCGACGAAGGCGGCCGGATCCGCCGGGATCACGTGCGAGATGAAGAACACGATCGCCAGCAGCCCCAGCACGGTGGGAAAGAACCAGATCAGCCGGTTGACGATCAGGACAAGCGTTTTCACGGGGCGGCGCCTTGCGCCGCCCCGTCATTGCGAAGGACGGTCACGCGATGCTGAGCCAGCGCATCTCCTGCCCGTCGCCGATCGGGCAGAACCGCACGCCGCTGACATTCTTGCGGTAGGGCCCGAACCACTTCGTGTTGTGGATGTAGATGCCGCCCGCCTCCTCGCTGGAGATGCGCGCGACCTGCTCGTAAAGCGGTGCGCGCCTCTCCTGGTCGGCGGTCGCGAGCGCCTCGTTCAGCAGTCGGTCCACCTCGGGATTGCTGTAGTAGCTCGCGTTTCCGCCGCGGTGCCGGTTGGTGTGCAAGAGCTCGCCCGCCCAGTTGTGCGGATCGGCATAGTAGGTGCTGCGCCACAGGAACAGCACGTCGTACATCTGCTCCGGGTCGCGCATCTTGTTGGAGACCACTGGCCACGGCTCGTTCAGCAGTCGGCTTGGAACGCCGGCGCGCGTCAGGCCGTTCTGCAACAGCGCTGCGGCCTGCATGGACTGCTCGTAGCCGATCATGCCGGCGATGACGATCTCGCGCGGCGGCGAGCCCATCTGGGCGATATGCGCCTTCGCCTTGTCGATGTCGAAGGTGTAGCCGGCGACGTCCTTGGGCGCGCCCCACATCGGATTCGGGATCACGTGCGTGTTGCGGACCACCGACTTGCCGAGGATGTCGTTGATCCAGCCGTCGTAGTCGAAGCTGTAGCAGAGCGCCTTGCGGAAGTTGACGTCGTTCATCGGCGCGCGCTGGTTGTGGATGCAGGCATAGAACAGGCGCGTCGACTCCGCCTCCATCACGTTCAGGTTCGCATCGGTCTGCAGCCGCGCGATCTGGTCCTGCGGCATGTAGGGATCGGTGCCCTGGAAGTCGCCGCGGATCAGCCCGAGCACGCGGGAGTTCACCTCGGCGACGTAGCGGAAGTCGATTTCGGCGAGGCCGGCGGGGCCGAGGAAGTGGTCGTCGAAGCGGCTCGCGAGGAAGCCGCGCGCCGGGTCGAAGCGGCGGATGATGTAGGAGCCAGAGCCCGCGTCGTTGCGCGCGATCCACTCCTGGCCCCAGTCGCCGTTGCGCTCGTTGCGCTTCACCAGCGCCGAGTTCACGACATAGACGTCATGCGTGGTCGCCGCGAAGATCGCCGAGGCCGCCTTGAGGTTGAACTCCACCGCGTACTTGCCGACCGCCCGGGTGCTGCCGGGATCGACCAGGGTCGCGAACAGCGGGTATGCGCCCTTCTTCACCGCCAGGATGCGCTCCATCGAGTAGACCACGTCCTCGGCGGTCAGTTCCGTCCCGTCGTGGAACTTCACGCCCTCGCGCAGCTTGAAGGTGTAGCGCTTGCCGTCCTCGCCGACCGTGTAGGACTCCGCGAGCCAGGGCTCGAGCTTGGGCGGGTTGTCCAGCCAGCGCAGCAGCGAGTCGTAGCAGTTCAGCCGATACGCGACCCGGCCGACATCGAAGGTCGCGTGCGGATCCATGGTGTCGTAGGCGCTGCCATTGGCGAACACGATCCGTCCGCCACCGCGCTGCGCCGCGGCTTCGCGCGGCAGTCCCGTCGCAGCGACCGTTGCCCCGGCGGCACCGGCCTTCAACAGATCACGGCGGCCGAAATCGGCCGCGGACGCAGGGTTGTTCTGCTTCCGCATTGCTCGTCTCCCCAGTGATTGCTCAGTTATGCTGGTCACTCTCGCAGGCATACGTCAAGACGTGACGGACTGTTGCCCTCCTCGTCATGCGCGCCTAGCGTTCGCCACGATGCGGCATGACGAGCGGACATGACGGATGGGCCGGTCCTGATCTGGGGCGCGGGGGCGATCGGCGGCACGATCGGCGCGTTCCTCGTGCGGCAGGGCCACGACGTGGCGTTCGTCGATGTGGACGCGGCGCATGTCGGGGCGATCGCCGCCGGGCGGCTCTCGATCGAGGGCCCCGTCGCGCGCTTCGCGGTCGGCGCCCCGGCCTTCACGCCCGACACCGCCCGCGGCCAGTTCCGGCGCGTGATCCTGGCGGTAAAGGCGCACCACACGGCGACGGCGATCCGCCAGCTGGCGCCGCATCTCGCCGATGACGGCGCGGTTGTCTCGGCGCAGAACGGCCTGAACGAGATCGAGATCGCCGCGGTGGTCGGCCGCGAGCGCACGATCGGCGCCTTCGTCAATTTCGGCGCCGACTGGCAGGCACCCGGCGAGATCCTTTACGCGAATCGCGGCGCGGTGGTGATCGGCGAGCTCGACGGCACGCGCACGGCGCGCATCGAGGCGTGGCATGCTCTGCTGCAGGATTTCGAGCCGGATGCGGAACTGACCGGTGACATCTTCGCCTATCTCTGGGGCAAGACCGGCTACGGGGCCCTGCTGAAGGCGAGCGCCGTCGCCGACATGACGATCGCGGGGTTCATCGGCGACCCGACGCTGCGCACCCTGAACGTCGCGCTGGTGCGCGAGGTGTTGGCCGTCGCTTCTGCCGAGGGCGTGACGCCGCGCGGGTTCAACGGCTTCGAGCCCGCGCCCTTCGCGCGCAACGACGCCGCAGGGATCGACGCCTCGATCGCGACGATGGTCGCGTTCAATGAGGGCACGGCCAAGCCCTATTCCGGCGTCTGGCGCGACCTCGCGGTGCGCAAGCGCCCGACGGACTCCGCCGCCCAGCTCGCCCCCGTGCTGCGCGCGGCCAAGGGACACGGCATCGCCACGCCCACGCTCGATCGGCTTGTCGCCTTGATCGGCGCGGTCGAGCGCGGCGGGCAGAGCATCGGCAGGGTGCTTGCCGAGGACCTGAGGGCCGTCGCGGAAGGAAGGAGCGCATGACATCGGGGAACAGGGTCGCCGTCGTCACCGGCGGGGCGCGCGGCATCGGCCGCGGCTGTGTCCACGCTCTAGCGGAGCGTGGCCTCGACATCGTCATCGTTGACCTGCTGCGCCCGGAGATGGAGCGCACGATGGCCGAGGTCGAGGCGATGGACCGCGCGGTGATGATCGAGGAGGCGGATGTCGCCGATCACGCCCGCGCCAGGGAGATCGCCGCGGCCGTGAAGGCGCGGTTCGGCCGCTGCGACGTGCTGGTCAACAATGCCGGCCGCGGCAACCCGACCGGCATCCTCGAGATCACCGAGGAGGCCTATGACCGCACCATCGCGGTGAACCTGAAATCCTGCTTCAACTACATCCAGGCCTTCGTGCCGATGATGCTGGAGGGCGGGGGCGGGCGCATCGTTTCGATGTCCTCGCTCAACGCGCATACCGGCGGTGTCACCAGCGCGGTCTCCAAGTTTTCCTACGCCGCCGCCAAGGCCGGGATCATCGGCATGACGAAGGCGCTCGCGAAGGAGCTGGGCCCGACGA
Organism: Elioraea sp.; assembly: GCF_051860475.1. Lineage (NCBI taxonomy): Bacteria > Pseudomonadati > Pseudomonadota > Alphaproteobacteria > Acetobacterales > Elioraeaceae > Elioraea > Elioraea sp. The sequence goes on from NZ_JBHYDW010000037.1 coordinate 11,978, forward strand.
TCGCGATCAACGCGGTCTGCCCCGGCATCATCGAGACCGAGATCGGCAACTCGCTGACGCGCTCGCGCGGGCCGGAGCTGGCGAAGAAGATCGCGCTCCAGCGCGTCGGCAAGCCCGCGGACGTCGCGCAGCTCGTCGCCTTCCTCGCCACCGCCGAGCCCTTCTTCATCACCGGCCAGGCGATCACCATCGACGGCTTCCAGTGGGAGATCTGACGCGCATGTCCTACCGGCTCGGTGTCGATATCGGTGGGACCTTCGCGGATTTCTGCGTGCTGGACGAGACGACGGGGGCGCTGTCGACGCTGAAGGTGCTCTCCACCCCGGCCACGCCCGGCGCCGAGGTGATCGCCGGGCTCGACGGTGTCGAGCGCCGTTTCCGCATCGGTGCGGACGCGATCACGTGGTTCACGCATGGGACGACCGTGGGCGTGAATGCGGTGATCCAGCGCAAGGGGATCAGGCTCGCGCTGTTCGTCACGCGTCACTTCCGCGATGTGCTCGAACTTGCGCGGCTGAAATCGCCGGACCCCTATCACCTTCTGTCGCAGCGGCCGAAGCCGCTGGTGCCGCGCGAGCGCGTGTTCGAGATCGACGGAAGGCTCGGCGCCGACGGAACCGAGCTCGAACCGCTCGACGAGGCTTCGGTCGACGCCGCGCTCGCCGAGGCCGAGGCGGCCGGCGCGGAGGGGATCGTGCTCGCGCTGCTGCACGCCTACCGCAACCCGACGCATGAGCACGCGGCCAAGGCGGCGATCGCGCGCAGGCGCCCCGACCTGCCGGTCTACTGCTCCGCAGATGTCTGGCCGATCATCCGCGAGTATGAGCGCACCGTCACCGCCACCGTGCACGGCCACGCCCAGCCGCGCGTCGCGGAGTATCTCGGCTCGTTGCAGGCGGCGCTGAAGCGGGCCGGCGTTGCCGCCGAGCCGATGGTGACCAAGTCCAACGGCGGGGTGATGCGCGCCGAGCTCGGCAAGACGCGCTGCGTGGAGATGCTGCTCTCCGGTACGGCGGCCGGCGCGATCGGCGCGGCCTTCGTCGCGCGCCAGGCCGGCCTCGCGCGCGCGATGAGCCTCGATATCGGCGGCACCAGCGCCGACGTCGCGGTGATCGCCGACGGTGCGCCAAGCTACGGCACCGGCGAGCGCGTCGGCGACTTCCAGCTCTTCATCCCGACCGTCGCCGTGACATCGATCGGCGACGGCGGCGGCTCGATCGCCGCGGTTGATGCGCTCAAGCGACTCACGGTCGGACCCGAGAGCGCGGGCTCCGTGCCCGGGCCCGCCTGCTACGGGAACGGCGGCGAGCGGCCGACCATCACGGATGCGATGTGCGTGCTCGGCTTCATCGGCCACGGCGCGCTCGGCTATGACAGCGTCTCGGTGCGGCGCGACCTCGCCGAGGCGGCCGTGGACACGGTCGCGGGTCCGCTCGGGCGGACGCGCGAGCAGGCGGCCGAGGCGATCGTACAGGTCGCGATCAGCGGCATGTACCGCGAGATCAGCAAGCTCGCCGCGCGCCAGGGCGTGGATGCGCGCGACTTCTGCCTGCTGCCCTTCGGCGGGGCCGGGCCGATGCTCGGGGCGCTGCTCGCGCGCGAGCTCGGCATGCGCGAGGTGCTGGTGCCGACCACGCCCGGCGTGCTCTCAGCACTCGGTGGGCTGATCGCCGATATCCGCGGCGACGTGATCGAAACGGTCTATGCCGATCTCGACGCGCCTTCGCTGCCGCGCATCCGCGACGCCTTCGCGCGGCTGGAGGCGGAGGCGATGCGCTGGATCCGCGAGGACCAGCGTTTCCAGGGCGAGGTGACGCTGAAGCCCTCGGCGGAGATGCGCTATCGCGGCCAGTCCTTCGAGATCGAGGTGCCGCTCGATCGGGCCTGGCTCGCCGGCGCCGACCTTGCCGCGATCGCCGATTCGTTCCATCGCGCGCATGAGCGCCTCTACGGCCATGCCGATCCCGAGGCGCCGATCCAGGCGATCGCGCTCCGCATGGTGGTGGAGGGGTCCGTGCCGCCACCGCGCTTCCCCGAACAGGCGCGCGAGACCGGCACGCCCGAGCGGCTGCGCGAGGTCGGGATTTGGCTCGACGGGGCGCGCCGCACGGCGCCGCTCTATGCGCGCGCCTCCCTCCGCCATGGGCACCGCTTCGCTGGCCCCTGCATCGTCTTGCAGGAGGACTGCACCACCTGTGTCCCGCCCGGAATGTCTGGCGAGGTGGACCGTTTCGGTAATCTCCGCCTGACCCTCGCCTGAGGCCCCGCGATGTCGATCGACCCCGTCACGCTCCAGATTCTCGGCAACCACGCTCAGGCGGCCGCCGAGAGCATGGCGTTCACGCTGTTCCGCACCGCGCACTCCACCTTCGTCAAGGAGACCGAGGACTTCACCACCGGCCTGACCACGCCGGACGGGCAGACCTTCGCCTCCCCGCGCGAGCTCGGCGCGACCTGGTTCGTCGGCCTCGATTACGGCCCGGTGATCCGCGCGATCGACGACTACCGCGAGGGCGATGTGTGCATGACCAACGACCCCTATAGCGGGTTCGTCTGTACGCACCCTCCGGACCTGCATCTCTGGAAGCCGATCTTCTGGCAGGGCGAGCTCGTCTGCTTCGCGGTCGGCCACATCCACAACACCGATGTCGGCGGCGCGGTGCCGGCCTCGCTCTCTCGCGCGCTGACCGAGGTGCACCAGGAGGGGATCCGCTTTCCGCCCTGCAAGCTGGTGAACGCAGGCACGCTCGACCAGCGGCTGCTCGACATCATGCTGCTGAACGTGCGCGCGCCGACCCAGAACTGGGGCGACCTGAAGGCGCAGCTTGCCTCGGTCGCGACCGGCGAGCGCAAGGTGCACGAGATGATCCGCCGCTTCGGCATCGAGACGTTCCGCCAGGGCATCCGCGACCTGCTCGACCTGGGCGAACGCCAGGCGCGGCGTGTGCTCGCCGCGATCCCGGACGGCGACTATCCCTTCACCGACTATCTCGACGAGGACTCGCCCAACGGCCTGCCCTGCCGGCTGCACCTGAACCTGAAGATCCGTGGCGAGGAGGCGGTGATGGACTTCACCGGCTCCGATCCGCAGCTCGCCGCCTCTCTGAACATGCCGACCGGCAACAATCCGCGCCACATCCTGCTGATGGTGGGCTGGAACTACGCGCTCTACACGCTGGACAGCTCCGTGCTGCTGAACGGCGGGCTGACCCGTCCCTGCACCTGCATCGTGCCGGAAGGGACGGTGCTGAACCCGGTCTTCCCGGCCGCGGTCGGCATGCGCTCGATGACCTGCGCGCGGCTGCAGGGCGTGATCATGGGTGCGTTCCAGCGCGCAGTGCCCGATCGGCTGCCCGCCGGCCCCGCGAGCGGCGGGCCGATGATGAACGTCAACACCACCGACAGCCGCACGGGGCGGCGCGTGATGGCGGCGATCGACCCGATCACGGGTGGCGCCGGCGGCTCGCCCTTCGGCGACGGCATGGACGGCTCGGGCGCCAACAACGGCTTCCTCAAGAACACGCCGGTGGAGATCAACGAGGCCGAGGTGCCGATCCGCATCCTCCGCTATGGGCTTGAACCCGACAGCGGCGGCGCCGGGCTGCATCGCGGCGGACTGGCGACGGTGCTCGAGTTCCGCGTCCAGGCGCCAGGCACGGTCGTCACTGCGCGCAACCGCGATCGCACGCGCTTCCGCTCCTGGGGCGTGCAGGGCGGCGGGCCCGGCGCGGCCTCCTCGTTCTGGCGCAACCCCGGCACCAACCGCGCAGAGAATCTTGGCAACACCGACGTGGTCACGCTCGATCCGGGCGACGTGATCCGCATCGTCTGCTCGGGCGGGTCGGGCTGGGGCCCGGCCTGGCAGCGCCCCGTCGAGGTGGTGCTGGCGGACCTTGCCGCCGGCAAGGTCACGGCCGAGGCGGCCGTGCGCGACTATGGCGTGGTGGCCGGAGACGCGGCAGCGACGGCGGCCCGTCGGGCGGAACTTGCCGCCGCGCCGCCGGGCGATTTCGATGCTGGGCCAGAACGTAACGCTTACGAGCAGACCTGGACCGAGGCGAACTACGACGCGCTGACCGGGATTCTCGCCCGCCTGCCCGTGCATTGGCGCCACTACGCCAAGCGGCGCATCTTCGCCCTCGTCGAGGCCGATCCAGACCGACGCGGCGACGGCAGCGAGGTGCGCGCAGCCTTCGCAGCCCTGCAGGCCGAATTCCCCCAGATCGCGCACTGAGAAGAGGACAGCGTCGATGCGCTTTTCCGGCCAGACGGTCGTGATCACCGGTGCGGCCGGGGTCTATGGCCGCGAGCTCGCGGCAGCCTTCGCAGCCGAGGGAGCCTCGCTGCTGCTGGCCGATCGCAGCGAGGCCGCGCTCGCCGCGGCCATGCCGGAGTGCATCGCGCCCGCGCGCATCACGCTGCACGAAGCCGATCTCGCGACGGACTCGGGCATCGACAGCCTAGTCGCGGCGGCGACGGCGGCCGGCGCGCCGGATGTGCTGGTCAACAACGCCGGCGTCTATCCGTTCATCCCGCTGATGGAAGTCACGCCGGCGGAGTACGACCGAATCCTCGACATCAACACGCGTGCGCCGTTCCGGCTGATGCAGGGGATCGGCTGCGCCATGGCCGACGCCGGACGCGGCGCGATCGTCAATGTCACCTCCTCGGCCGCCGAGGTGATCCGCGGCAACGGCGTGCCCTATGGCGCCTCGAAATGCGCGCTCGAGTACCTCACGCGCGCCTTCGCGATCGAGCTCGGCCCGCGCGGCGTGCGCGTCAACAGCGCGCGCCCGCCGTTCGCCGAAGGCAGCGCGCTTGTCACGATGCCGCCCGGCTATGCCGAGGCGGTCGTCGGGCGGTCGCTGGTCGGGCGCGGGCGGCGGCCCGGCGCCTTTGCCGACGCGGTGCTGTTCCTCTGCTCCGACGCGGCCGACTACATCACCGGATCGGTGCTGGATGTCGGTGGCGGCGGCGCGATCAACCGGCGCGAGGGCGCGGCGACGCGGGCGCGAAGCTGACCATGGGGCGGCCGGATCGATTCACTGGGCGGGTCGGCGTCGTCACGGGCGCGGCCTCCGGGCTTGGCCGCGCGACCGCGATCGGGCTCGCCACCGAGGACGCGCGGCTGGTGCTGTTCGACCGCGACGCCGGGGGGCTGGCCGAGACCGCCGCGTCCTGTCCGGGCGCGGTGCGCGTCGTGGGCGATGTCACCGTCTCCGCCGACCATGCGCGCGTGCTCGCGGCCGCTGCGCCGCTCGGCCCGATCGCACTGCACGCCACTGCCGCCGGAACCCTTGGCCCGGCTGCGCCGCTCGCCGATGTATCGGAAGCCGACTGGGACCGGCTGTTTGCCGTGAACGTCAAGGGCACCTGGCTCGCCGTGCGCGCGGTGCTGCCGCAGATGCTGGCGGCCGGGCGCGGCGCGATCGTCACCTTCGCCTCCGGTGCGGGGCTCGCCGGCAACCCGACCATGCCGGCCTATTCGGCGAGCAAGGGGGCCGTGGTGCTGCTGACGCGATCGCTCGCGGTCAGCCACGTGGGGCAGGGCATCCGCGCCAATTGCGTCTGTCCCGGCCCGATCGAAACGCCGATGCTGCGCGATACCTTCGCCCAGGCGGGCGATGCGGCGGCGATCGCGGCGCGCGAGGCGGCGTTCCGCGCGCGCAATCCGATGGGCCGCTTCGGCACCGTCGATGAGGTCGCCGAGAGCGTGCTGTTCCTGCTGAGCGACGCGGCGAGCTACATCACCGGGGTGGCGCTGCCGGTGGACGGAGGCAAGCTTGCCTGACGCGACGCGCTTCGCCGTCCGGGCTGCGATCGTCACCGGGGCGGCGCGCGGCATCGGTGTCGCGACCGCACGCCGGCTTGCCGCCGACGGTGCGCGCGTGCTGCTCGCCGACATCGATCCCGTAGTCACGGAAACCGCTGCCACCTGCGGCGGGATGGCGCTCACGCTCGACCTCGCCGCGCCGGGCGCGGGGCGCGCCCTCGCCGAGGCTGCGCGCGTCGCGTTCGGACGGATCGACATCCTGGTGAACAACGCCGGCGTCGGCGGCTCGAAGCCGCTCGCCGAGTCCGACGACGCGCTGATCGGCCGCTTCATCGACACCAACCCGAAAGCGGTGCTGCGCATCACCCGCGACGCGCTGCCGCTACTCGCCCGACCGGGCGGACGGATCGTCAATGTCGCCTCGGTGTTCGGCGAGGTCGGCCATCCCGGCACCACCGCCTATGCGGTCGCCAAGGCGGGCGTCGCACAGTTCACGCGCCAGCTCGCCGGCGAGCTCGCGCCCGAGTGTCAATCGGCTTGGAAACGGGACCCCACAGTGGGGTCCCTATTCCACGCCGAAACACAATCCTGGCGCTTGCGCCGCACGAGGACGGCGTGACCGTGACGGTGACGGGCGGCATCAACCGCCCGCCCTACGAGAAGGATTCGCGCATCGACGCGTTGTTCGAGCACGCGAAGGCGCTCGCCGCGGAGACGGGCCTCGAGTTGCAGGACCTCAAGACCGGCGGCGGATCGGACGGCAACTTCACCGCCACGATCGCGCCGACGCTCGACGGCCTCGGCGTGGACGGTAAGGGCGGCCACACGCACTACGAGCAGCTCTATGTCTCGAGCCTGGAGCCGCGGGCGCGGCTGATCTACCGGCTGATCGAGACGCTGCGCTGAGGGGCGCGCGCCCCGAAGGACGCGCGCCCCCCACTGCGGGTGTCACCCCGCAGACTGCACCAGCCGCGTCGCTGCACGCAGCGCCGCCACCAGCCGGTTCTGCCCGCGCAGCAACTGCGTCTCGGCGAAGCCGCGCGTCTGGGGCGAATGCTTCGGCAGCTCCTCGGCGACGGCGATGCTCGGCAGCGGCGGCACGGTGTAGGCGGGGTCGTGGCGGAAGCGCGGCTCGCGCGTGAAGTTCAGCGGCACGAGGATACGCGCGAGGCCCTGGATCACCTCGTTCGCGCGCTCAGCTGCGACCCGCCCGTCGGCGACCCCGGCATGGAACAGGTCGAGCGCCTCGGCGAGCGCCGCGACCGCCGCCTTCGACGGCGAGAGGTCCGCCATGCCCTGCGACGCAGCCTCGTAGCGGGCGACCGTCTCGGCGAACTCGCGCACCGTCTCACGCCAGTCGGAGGGAAGGACCGCGGCATTGGCGTGACGCAGCACCGACAGCGCATAGATCCGCATGTCGGTCAGCAGGTTGGCGCGGTCGGCGATCTCCAGCGTGTCGTTCTCGGTGTGCCAGGCGATGTTCCCGCCGCAGCCCGAGACGTCGTAGTAGTTCTTCTCCTCGCGCAGCGCCTGCGGCATCGTCGAGGACAGCATGTAGTAGCTGCTGATGCCGATGTTGTTGAACGAGTAGTCACCCGCCTGGTTCGGCCGCTTGGGCGCGAAGGTGGTGGTGCCGGTGACGTCGGTGATCACCTTGCGGACGAACTCCCGCGTGTCGCTCATCGTCGTCGTCTGGTGGTACGAGGTCGCCCAGCGGCAGCCGGGGCTGTCGCAGTTCACCTGGGCGACGCAGTTCTCATCCAGATCCTGCGCGAAGGCGTCGGCGAACCAGGTGGACCCGGCGTAGCGGCCGGTCGAGTGGCCTGGCCACCAGGCGATCTTCACGCTGCGCTTCAGCAGGTGACGCTTCTCCCAGAACACGCGGGCGAGTTCGAGCATCGTCGCGTCGCCGGTCGCGTTGTCGCCGACGCCGACATCCCAGGAATCAAGGTGGCCGTGCAGCAGCACGAACTTCTCCGGCTCCGTGGCGCCAGGGATGTGCGCGACCGGCACCGCCTGCTCCCACCAGCCTTCCTCGAGTGTCGTGAAGATCGTCGCCTGCCCGCCGGCGGCGGCGACCTGTTTCAGCGCCTCTCCGCTCTCGCTGTTCACCGCGACAACCGGGATCTTCGGCTTGCGCGGCAGGTCGTCGAGGTCGGGCGTGCCCCACACCGTCGTGCAGGTGCCCCAGTGGATGTCCACGCCGGGATTGATGGCGATCAGCCCGATCCCGCCCCATTCCTCGACGATTTGCGTCAGCGCGGGGTTGCCGAAGCCCTCGGTCAGCACGATCCGGCCGCGGATGCGTGCGGTCAGTTCCGCGAGTTCGGATTCCGGCCGACCGAACAGCTCGGTCACGGACTTTGCGTAGGAGCGGAGCGCCTTGCGGTTCGCCGGCAGGTAGACGAGATCGCCCGCGCGCCCCTCCGGCACCGACGGCGCGGCAGACGGCGGTTTGGCGCGGAAGCGCCGCCCACCCGCCTCGACCGACGCGTCGAACGGGATCGAGAGAAAGATCCTCGGCATATGCACCGTGACCGGCACGCCCAAGCCGCGCAGCCGCTCCGCCAGGATCGCTGCGGCGGCGTTGACGTCGGCCGGCTTCCAGCGCGGCGTGCCGGCGAACGTCTCGACCAGCGACCAAGGCACGTCGAGGCCGATCGCGCCGAGGATCTCCGACTCCACGGGATCCAAGGCTGCGGGCTTGGCGATCGGCAGCAGGGTGTCGGGCATCGGCATGATCCAGGGCGCCGCCGGCGGGCGCCACGCTCGGGTTCGTCGCTGCACACCGCGTGGGCACTCTGCACACGCGCCGTGCCGGCGGCGGCTCGTCGCGGCGGCAGAAGCCGGGCATTCGCGCGGCATACCCCAACAATGGGGGTTTGCCGGCGGCCGTCGGATGGAGCAGAGTTTCCGTATCGTGACGATGCTCCGCTGGCAAGGCCGAGCGATCGTACCCGCCACCCGCGGACACGACGCTTGCGACAGGAGACACCGATGACCCTCACCGCGTTCCTCTCCCGCCGTGCGCTGCTGCTCGGCGGCACGTCACTGGCCGCCGCTGCGGCGCTCGACTCGCCCGCGCTCGCGCAGCAGACGGGCGGGCCGATCCGCCGCATCGTGCTGACCTCCGCGGCACAGGCGTCCGACCCGCAGGAGTTCCAGGCCGCGCAGCTTGTTGCGCAGGCGTGGCGGCAGCTGGGGCTCGACGTCGAGGTGCGCGGGCTGCCGCGGCCGCAGCTCTCGGACATCGTCTGGCGCAACCGCGACCGCTGGGACACGACGATGTGGCGCATGGTCGGCCGACCCGAGCGCTCCGACCCGGACGAGCTGGTCTACAACCTGTTCCACTCCTCGACGCGGGAAACCGGCTTCAACTTCGTCGGCTACCAGAACCCGGCCTACGACGCGGTGGCGGAAGCGCAACGCCGCGAACTCGATCAAGAACGGCGGCGCACGCTGATCAACGAGGCGCAGCAGATCATCATGCGCGACGTGCCCTATCTCTTCCTCGTCTATCCGCAGAACGTCGTGGCGTTCAACGCGCAGATCATCCGCCCCGAGACGGTGGTGGACCAGGCCGGGATCGGCCAGCGCAACTTCTGGACGTTCAGCGGTGCGGAGCCCGCGGGGGCCCAGCGCGACCTGATCTGCAATGCCGCCGAGGCGCTCAACGCGATCAACCCGCTCTACATCTCGGGCGCGATCGACAGCTGGGTGACCGACCTCGTGTGGGACCGGCTGATGCGCGTCGGCCCCGACGGCCTGCCGCGCCCATGGGCGGCGGAGAGCGTCACCTACGTCAATCCGACCACGCTGGACGTGAAGATGCGCCCGGGCCTCAAGTGGCATGACGGGCAGCCGATGACGCTGGACGATGTGATTTTCTCCTTCCAGGCGCCGGCCGGCGGCAAGTCGCCGATGTACCGGCCCTTCGTGATCAACATCGCCGGCATGGAGAAGAGCGGCGACGACACGGTGCGCTTCACGCTGCGCCAGCCCTCCTCCTCGTTCCTGACGGCCACACTCGCCAAGATCAACCTGATCCCCAAGCATGTGTGGGAGCCGGTGCTCGCGCGGCTCGAGGGGACGCCGCAGAACGCCGAGAGCTACCAGGAGCCGATGCCGATCGGCTCGGGCCCGTTCAAGGTGGCGCGCTTCCGCCTGCACGAGGAGGTGCTTCTGGAGAAGGTGGCCGACCACTTCGCCCCGCCGAAGTTCGACCGCTGGATCATGCGCATCGTCACCAACACCGAGGCGGCACTCGGCATGCTCCGCCGCGGCGAGATCAACTTCCTGTCCGACTACCGCGGTGACCCGGCGCTGCTGCAGGCGCTGTCGCGCCAGTCGCCGGCGATCCAGGTGGCGGCCGCGACCGACATGGGCTTCCGCTTCGTAGCACCCAACCTGCGCCGCCCACCGTTCGACGACGTGAACTTCCGCCGCGCGCTGATGACCACGATCAACCGGAACCTGATGGTGCAGGCGGCGTGGAACGGCTTCGCGGTGCCGGCGAATAGCCATGTCTCGGCGGCCCTGACGGCGTGGCACCTGCCCGACCAGCACCGCGCCAACATCCAGCAGGCACGGCAGATCCTCGAAGAGGCCGGCTATCGCGTGGTGAACGGCCGGCTGCACTATCCTGCGGGGCGGCAGGAAACGCTGCAGCCGCTTCAGTAGTCCGGGCGGCGACGCGGGACGATGCCCTACCTCGCGTCGCGCCTCCTGCAGACGCTGCTCGTGCTGTGGGTGGTCGCGACCCTGCTGTTCCTGATGTTCCGGTTGATGCCGGCGGACCCGACCTCCGCCTTCATCGACCCGACCTTCACCATGGAGCAGCAGGATCAGATTCGCGCCGCCTTCGGCTTGGACAAGCCGCTGTGGGAGCAGTACTTGATCTACTTCGCCAATCTCGTGCGCGGCGAGTTCGGGCAGTCCTTCTTCCAGCAGCGGCCGGTGATCGAGATCCTTTCCTCCGCCCTGCCGAACACGCTCGTGCTGACCGTCTCCGCGTTGCTCCTGGCCTATCTGTTCGGCGTGCTGACCGGCGCTTGGCTCGCCTGGAGGCGCGGCAGCTGGGTGGAGGCGGCCGCCGTGCCGGCGGTGCTGACGGTGAGGGCGGCACCGGAGTTCTGGCTCGGCATGATCCTGCTCGCGGTGTTCGGCTTCGGGTTCGGCTGGTTCCCCTCGGGCGGTGCGAACAGCCCAGGTGCGCGGTATGACAGCGAGTTGGCGCGAATCCTGTCGCTCGACTTCCTGCACCACATGGCGCTGCCCTGCCTCACGCTCGCGCTCTACCTGCAGGGGCTGCCACTGCTGCTGATGCGCTCGAACATGCTCGATGTGATGCAGGAGGACTACGTGACGATGGCCCGCATGAAGGGCTTGCCGGAGCGGCGGATCGTGCTGCGCCACGCCGCGCGCAACGCGCTGCTGCCGGTAGTGACGGCCTTCGCGCTCGGCATCGGCGCCACCGTCGGCGGCAACGTCGTGGTGGAGACGGTATTCTCCTGGCCTGGCCTCGGGCGCGTGCTCGTCACCGCTGTCGCGGCGTCGGACTACCCCCTGGCGCAGGGGGCCTTCCTGCTGATCACCGTGGTGCTGGTGGTGATGAACTTCATCGCCGACCTGCTCTACTCCGTGCTCGACCCGCGCGTGACCCATGCCGCGCGCAACTGACGCGCCCGGCCCGCTCGCGCGGCTGGCGGGGGCGCTGCGCATCCCGTCGGGCGACGCCTTCGCCGTTATCGGCCTGTCCATCTACGCGGTGTTCGTCGTCGTCGCGCTGCTCGCCGACGTCATCCGCCCGCATGATCCGCTGGAGATCCTGTTCGACGAGGACGGCGACCTGCTCTCCAATCTCGGCATGAGCCCCGCGCATCCGCTGGGGACAACGAATCTCGGGCGGGACATCTTCTCGCAGCTCGTGATCGGCACGCGGGCGGCGCTGATCGTCGGGCTCGCCGCCGCCGTCGTCGTGGTAGCGATCGGCACGCTGATCGGCCTTGTCTCAGGCTATTTCGGCGGCTGGATCGACAGCGTGCTGATGCGCCTGGCCGACGTCGCACTCGGCGTGCCCTTCCTGCCCTTCGTCATCGTGCTGGCCGGGTTCCTCGGCGCCTCGACCAGCAACATCGTGCTCTCCATCGCGATCCTGCTCTGGCCCAACACCGCGCGCGTCATCCGCAGCCAGGTGCTGACGGTGCGCGAGCGCGCCTTCGTGGAGGCGGCTCGGGTTACCGGCTCCTCCACCTGGCGCATCCTGTTCGTGCACATCGCGCCGAACATCCTTCCGCTGTCCTTCCTCTACGGCTCGATCGCGATCGGCTGGGCGATCCTGACCGAGGCGTCGGTCTCCTTCCTAGGCTTCGGGCCATCGAGCGTGGTGTCCTGGGGCTACATGCTGCAGGACGCCTACAGCTCGCAGGCGCTCTCGCGCGGTTCGTACAACTGGTTCGTGCCGCCCGGCGTGTGCATCGTCCTCGTCGTCGTCGCCGGCTTCTTCATCAGCCGCGGCTACGAGGAGATCCTGTTCCCCAAGCTCCGGGACTGAGGCGATGCTGCTCTCGCTCGACGGTATTCGCATCGAGTACGCCGCGCGCGGCGGCGCGGTGAAGGCGGTGGACCGCGGCACGTTCGACGTACCCGCGGGCCAGGTGGTCGGGCTGGTCGGCGAGTCCGGCTGCGGCAAGACGACGCTCGCGCGATCGCTCACCGGCGTGATGCCGCGCACCGCGAGCATCACCGGCGGGCGCATGCAGTTCGGCAGCACGGACCTCGTCCACGCCACGCCGGCGGAATGGCGCGACATCCGCTGGCGCCGCATCGCCTTCGTGCCGCAGAGCGCGATGAACGCGCTCAATCCTGTGCACCGCGTCGGCGACCAGATCGCCGAGGTGCTGAGGGTGCGCGGCGGGGTTCCGTCCGCCCGCGCCAGGGCGCGGATTGCCGAGCTGTTCGACATGGTCGGGCTCGATCCGGCGCGGCAGCAGGACTATCCGCACCAGTTCTCCGGCGGGATGCGCCAGCGCGTCGGCATCGCGATCGCACTCGCGCTCGATCCGGCGCTGCTGATCGCCGACGAGCCCGTGACCGCGCTCGACGTCATCGTGCAGCGACAGGTGCTCGACACGCTGCGCGACTTGCAGGCGCGGCTGTCGCTGTCGGTGATTCTCGTCACGCACGACATCAGCGTCGTCGCCTATGTCTGCGACCGCGTGGTGGTGATGTATGCCGGACAGGTGGTGGAGTCCGGGCCGGTCGCCGAGGTGCTGGAACGCCCGGTGCACCCCTACACCATGGGGCTGACCAACGCCTTCCCCGACCTCGCGCGCGCCGCCGACACGCTGGTGCCGATCGGCGGCTATCCGCCCGATCTGCGCGATCCGCCGGCGGGCTGCCGCTTCGCCGCGCGCTGCCCCTTCGCAGTGGGAGCCTGTCGCGACACCGACCCGCCGCTGGTGCCGGTCGGACCCGACCACGTCGCCGCCTGCCTGCGCGCCGCGGAGGCCGCAACCCTGCGCGAGGAGGCGAAGGAACCGGAGCGATGGGCAGCCATCTCCGCATCCGTGGACTGACCAAGCATTTCCCGCTGCGCCGCAGCCTCGCGCAGATGCTGCGCGGGGAGCGCCCGGCAGTGCGTGCGGTGGACGGTATCTCCTTCGATCTCGCGCCGCGCGATGCGGTCGGGCTGCTCGGCGAATCCGGCTGCGGCAAGACGACGACGGGGCGGCTGCTGCTGAAGCTGGAGGAGCCGAGCGCCGGGACCGTCGAGGTTGACGGGGCGGAGCTTGCAACGCTGCGCGGGCCGGCGCTGCGCGAGTTCCGCAAGCGCGCGCAGCTCGTGTTCCAGAACCCGTTCGACGCGCTGAACCCCCGCCTGACGGTGCGGCGCTCACTGGCCGAGCCGCTGGTCAACGCCGGGATTGCCGCCACAGAGCACGAGGAGCGCATCCGCCGCGCGCTCGACCGCGTGCACATGCGCGGCATCGGCGACCTCCTGGAGAAGTATCCCCACCAGCTCTCCGGCGGGCAGTTGCAGCGCGTGGTGCTGGCCCGCGCGCTGATCCTCGATCCCGGCTTCATCGTGGCGGATGAGCCGGTCTCCATGCTCGACGTGTCGGTGCGTGCGGGCATCCTGAATCTGATGCGCGAGATCCAGGAGAGCTTCGCGCTGACGGCGATCTACATCAGCCACGACCTCGCGCTCGTGCGCTACGTCGCGCAGCGCACCCTCGTGATGTATCTCGGCACTATCGTCGAGGACGGGCCGACGCCCGCGGTGGTGACCGAGCCGCTGCACCCGTATACCCGCGCGCTGATCGCCGCGGTGCCGGTACCGCATGTGGACCAGCCGCGCGGCCCGCTGCCGATCAAGGGCAACATCTCCGACGCGCGGCGCGCGCATCGCGGCTGCCGCTTCGCCGAACGCTGCCCGCTCGCCGTGGCCCGCTGTGCCGACGAGCCACCCGAGTTGCGCGAGGTTGCGCCGGCGCGCAGCGTCGCCTGCCATCTCGTCTAGGAGAGAACCCGCATGGCGACACTTTACCGGAGCGCGCGGATCTTCGACGGCAGCGACCGCCTGCGCGACGGCCACGCCGTGCTGGTCGAGGGTGGGCGGATCGCGCGCGTCGCACCGGAGGGCGAGTTCGCCGGCTTCGCGGGCGACGTCGAGGACTGCGCCGGCCAAGCCTTGCTGCCCGGGCTCATCGACTGCCACATGCACCTCATGCTGACCGGAGGCCCCGATCAGCTCGGCCCAGTGACCACGCTGCCCGCCGCCACCATGGCGCTGCACGGCCTGAAGGCCGCGCAATCGGCATTAATGGGCGGGATCACGACGCTGCGCGACGTCGGCGGCTACCGCTTCATCGAGATGAGCGTGCGCGACGCGATCAACCGCGGCGACCTGGTCGGGCCGACCATCCTGTGCTCGGGCCACATCATCGTCATGACCGGCGGCCACGCAGGGAAGATCGGCCGCGAGGCCGACGGCCCGGACGAGCTCGTCAAGGCGGTGCGCGAGCAGATCAAGGGCGGTGCGGACCTGATCAAGCTGATGGCGACCGGCGGCGTCGCCACCGCCAGCAGCGACCCCTCGGCCGCCGAGTTCACCGAAGCCGAGATCGCCGCCGCCTGCGCCGAGGCGAAGCGACGAAACCGCCGGATCGCGGCGCATGCACACGGCGCGGGCGGCATCCGCAACGCGGTGCTCGGCGGCGTGACCTCGATCGAGCACGGCAAGTTCCTCGACGAGGAGACGGTCGCGCTGATGGTGCGGCACGGTGTGTATCTCGTGCCGACGCTGTCGGTCGGTCACTGGACGTTGCAGAACCGCCACCGCGGCACGATCCCGGCGCATATCGTCGAGAAGACGGAGTGGGCGCGCGAGCGGCACCGCGAGAGCCTGCGGATGTTCCACGCTGCCGGCGGAAAGATCGCGATGGGGACGGATGCCGGCACGCAATACAACATGCATGGCGATTCGGCCTTCGAGCTGGCGCTGATGGTCGAAGCCGGGCTGCCGGCGGCGGATGTGCTGCGCTCGGCGACCTCCGCTGCGGCCGATCTGCTGGGCCTCTCCGATCGCGGGCGCATCGCCGAGGGGCACGTGGCCGACCTTCTGCTCGTCGCCGGCGATCCGCTGGACGATATCCGTGCCGCCGGCCTCGCCGCAAACCACCGCCTGGTGGTCAAGCGCGGCGTGGTTGTGAAGCGTAGCTGAGAAGGGAAGAGGACGATGGACGAGCTGCTGGCGAATACGCTGGCCGATACGGTGAGCGGCCCGGAGATGATGGCGAACCTGCGTGAGATCGCGCGCTGGGTGAAGCTGTCCGGCACGCCGGAGGAGCTGGAGGCGTTCCGCTTCCTCGAAACGCGGATGCGCGACTACGGCTATCGCGTCGAGCTGCTGCTGCATGACGCCTATATCAGCCTGCCCGGCAAGGCGTCCGTCACCGTGGACGGGCGGGCGGTGCCGGCGATCACCCATTCCTTCTCGCAGCCCTCGTCCGGGCTTTCGGGCGTGCCGGCCTATGTCGGCAGCTGCGGCGAGGCGGACATCGTCGGGCGCGACCTCCGCGGCAAGATCCTGCTGATCGAGGGCATGGCCACACCCGCCACCGCGGAGCGCGCGCATCGCTGCGGCGCGGTGGGACAGCTGCACATCAGCCACCACGACCACCTGCACGAGATGTGCCTCTCCTGGGTGTGGGGCAATCCGGCGGAGCGGTTCCTGGGCGAGATACCGAGCACGGTCGCCTGTTCGGTCTCCGCGACCGATGGCGGAGCGATCCGCGACGCGCTTGCGCGCGGCGAGCAGCCGGTGGTGACGCTCACCGCGGAGGTGGATACCGGCTGGCGCAAGACGCCGCTGCTGGTCGCGGAGCTCGATGCACCGTCCGACGCCGGCGGGCCGTTCATCATGATGTCGGGTCACTACGACACCTGGCACTACGGGGTGATGGACAACGGCTCGGCCAATACCGGGATGATGGAGGCGGCGCGGGTGCTGGCGATGCGGCGCGGCGAGTGGAAGCGCGGCCTGCGCATCTGCTTCTGGTCGGGCCATTCGCACGGGCGCTACTCGGGCTCGACGTGGTACGCCGACCGCTACCGGGACGAACTGGAAGCCCGCTGCGCCGCGCATGTGAACGTGGACAGCCTGGGCGGGGTGGGTGCGACTGAACTCGCGCATGCCTCGGCCATGGCGTCGCTGCGCGCCGTCGCGGCGCAGGCGGTCAATGCCGAGACGCCTGTCGCCTATGTGGGCTCACGCAAGGCCCGCAACTCCGACGAGAGCTTCGGCGGCATCGGCATCCCGTCGATGTTCGGCGCGATCAGCGAGCAGCCGGACAGCCATGCCCGCGCGCGTAACAAGCTCGGCTGGACAAGATCGACGAGGTCCACCTGGTGCGCGACACCCGCGTCCTGCTGCGCGCCTGCTGGCTGCTACTGTCGGAGCCGCTGCTGCCGCTCGACCACGCGGCGACGGTGGAAAGCCTGCTCGCCGAACTCACACCGATCGCGCAGGCGCTTGGGGACCGGTTCCCGGTCGCAGGGCTCGTCACGCTTGCGGAGGCAGCGCGCCACGCGGCGCGCGCGGTCCCCGCCGCAGACGCAGATGCGCCGGGGCTCGCGGAGGCGAATGCCGCGCTGATGCGCGCCTCCCGCGCGCTGGTGCCGATCGACTACAATGACGGGCTCGTGTTCTCGCACCCGCCCGCGCTGCCGCTGCCGGTGTGGTCGGCTCTGCAGCCGATCCGCGACCTGGCCGCGGCGGAGCCCGGCAGCGACCGCGCCCGGTTCCGCGCGGTGGAGGCGTGGCGCGCGCGCAACCGGATCGCGTCGGCCTTGCGCGACGCGGCAGCTTCCCTCTCGGCTGCGGCCCGCGCGCTCGGGAGATGACGTCGTGTCACCGCCGCCGGGCCGCGCGGGGTCCAGCCGCGGGGTCCAGCCGTTCATCCCGCTGAGGTCGCGCGCCGTCGGGTTGCCGCCGCCAGCCCGATCCCATGGATGAAGACGGGAAGGCGCCGAGCAACAGCGCCGGGGCAGGGAGATGAGGACGTCCACGCGACTCCAGGGACAAGACGCGCGTGCCGTTGCCGGTGACGCGCCGGCGCTCGCTGCACACGAGATCGAGAAGTCCTTCGGCGCCACGCGGGCGCTCCGCGGCGTCAGCGTCGCGTTCGAGGCCGGCGCCATTCACGCCCTGGTCGGCGAGAACAACGCGGGGGAAAGCACGCTCACGCACATCTTGAGCGGTGCGCTCACCGCCGATGCCGGGCGCATCCTGATCGACGGTGCGTCCGTCGTGCTGCGCACGCCGCTCGATGCCAAGGCGCTGGGCATCCGCATGGTGCACTAGCACGACACGCTGGTGCCCGACCTGACGGTCACCGAGAACATCCTACTCGGCCAGATGCGGCGGCGTCGGAGCGGGCTGCTCGACTGGACAGTGGCACATGACCGGGCGCGCGCGATCCTGGCCGAGCTCGGCTACGGCGTGCGGCTGGTCCGCCAGGGCCCCGGTTCCGAGGAGGCGCGGCTGCCGAGGATCCGGTGCCGCTCCGCCCATGCCGAGACCGTGAGCTGCGGCGGCGGGCGCAGCATCGCGCCCATGCGCCGCCGCACATGCTCACGGGTCCTGCTGCCGATCTCCGCCGAGGCCTGGGGGATCGAAGCGATCGGCTTCCTCCGTCAGCAGATCGGTGATGTGCTGCTGCAAGATGGTCTGCAGCAGGTGCGGATCGACGCCGAG
>NZ_JBHYDW010000038.1:0-29640 GCF_051860475.1 Elioraea sp.
TCGCGCACGGCGATGTAGAGCGCGTGGTGGATGCGCGCAATCGTGCCTTCCCATTCCCAGCGCGAGAAGTAGTCCCACACCGTGCTCTTCGGCGGCAGATCCTTCGGCAGCGCCGCCCACTGGCAGCCGGTCGAGAGCACGTAGAAGATCGCGTTCAGCACCTCGCGCACATCCACTGTGCGAGGCCGGCCGCCGCGCTTCGCCGGCCGGATCAGCGGCGCCACCAGCGCCCATTCCGCATCCGTCAGATCGGACGGGTAGCGCAGCCCCCGCCGATCCGCCGCACGCCGATGCTCCACCGTCCACGCCATCCCGCTGCCTCCGCGAATCGTCTGCTGACGCAGCGAATCACAGCCGATTCAAACGACTCAACTTCTTCCCGGATGGGCTCTTAGGAAACTCATATCAACTTCTAAACAAAAAGACAACCGCTTGATAAAAAATTCAAGAGATCGCTTGTTGAGTAATAAGGCTGGTAATTAAGGGGCTTTTCTATGGACACTCCGGTTAATATGATGCCGCTCAACACAGAACTCTAATGAACGAGACCCGCATGATTGTCCATATAGCCGTGAATTGGAAAGAATTGAGCGTTGTTGTTTCAATTAGCTTGGTATTGATTGTTTTTGTTGTCGCCGCCGCGATCATTCTGTCCTGGAGATTTATATCTGGAGCGCTTAAGAGTCTTGACAAGTTTGAAATCAACGAAGCTGAACTTGGAATCGGTAGGGGGATTGTTAAATTCAGGCCGATCTATGTTGATCGGCAGATCGCTTTTTCTATATGGGTAGAATTGAGCACAAGAAAAATCGGACTTCCAATCGACCTCGATAATGATGTTGTTATTGAAATATACGACTCTTGGTATTCTTTCTTTAGCGTAACTCGAGAGTTGATGAAAGGTATATCAGCTAATACGCTCCGGAACGATAGCACGCAAGCTATTGTACAGCTGTCGATCGAGGTGCTGAACGAGGGACTTCGTCCTCACCTAACTCGCTGGCAAGCACGATTTCGTGGATGGTATAAGAGAGAAATAGCGCGCCTCGAGAGGGAGGGCACTTCGACGGATTTGGATCCTCAACAGATCCAGAAGCGGTATCCTTTGTTCGAGGAACTCCGGACTGATATGGAGCGGATCAACAAGAATTTGATCGCATATCGACACAAAATGAAACAGCTGGCATTGGTTGCTTAGTAATTTCTCTACGCCGCTGCCCTATGTGCTCACTTCTGAAAATGCGTTGAACGTGCGAACCACCTAAATTCATCACTGGTGCGGGCGGTCGGGGTCGAACCGACACTCCCCTCGCGGGGAACCGGATTTTGAGCCCGGCGCGTCTGCCAATTCCGCCACGCCCGCATCCGCCGGCTGCATAGCGCAGCCGGCCGCTCGCGCCTACTCCCGCGCAAGCCCGAGTGCGGCGATCGTGCCCTTGTTCGCCTCGCTCTCGGCGACGAAGCGCTCGCGGAACTGCGCCCCCGGCAGGTAGCGTGCGACGGCGGCAAGCCGGATCGCCGCGGCGCGGAAGGTCTCGGAGTTGACCCCGGTCTCGCACGCCGCCTCCAGCTTGGCCGCGATCGCATCCGGCAGGCCGTCGGGTGCCACCAGCCCGCCATGCGAAGCGCCCGCGATCGGCACGCCGACCTCGGCGAGCGTGGGCGCCTCGGGGAACGACGACAGCCGCTCGCGCGAGAACACCGCCAGTACCGGCAGGTTGTTGTTGGTCGGGATGGTCGGGCTCTCGATGAACACCATGATCTGCCCGCCCAGCGCGGCCTGCGCCATCGGCCCGGCGCCCTGATACGGCACGTGCAGCGCGCGCACGCCGATCGCGCGCAGGAGCTGCGCCATCAGCAGATGCTGCGTGCTGCCCTGGCCAGGCGAGCCATAGACCAGCGCCTCCTCGGCGGATTTCGCGTGCGCCACCATCCCCGCATAGTCGCGGAACGGCGCGTTGCGCCCCAGCACCAGCACCTGCGGGTTGTCGTAGACGAGGCAGATGTAGCGCAGCGTCTCGGCGGAGTACTGAAGCCGGTTCAGGTGCGGCTGCGCGGTGACCGGATTGTTCGGCACCATCGCGATCGTGTAGCCGTCGGGCCGCGCGCGGGCGAGTTCCGTGGTGCCGATCGAGCCGGCGGCCCCGCCGCGATTGACGATCACCACCGGCTGGCCGAGCGCGCGGGAAAACTCGGGTTGCAGCGCGCGTGCCATCAGATCGGTGTTGCCGCCCGGCGGGTAGGGCACGATCATCGTGATCGCGCGCGTCGGGTAGTCCTGCGCCAGCGCGGCGCCGGCGGACAGGGCGATTGCGGCAACACACGCGACGGCTCGTCTCAGCGTCATCGTTCCTCCCACGTTGCGAGCGCGCGTCGCGCGTCCCGCACGCACTCTGCCATCGCGGTCGTGCCCGGTCGACCCGGGCGTGGCTCAGGCCGGCATCGGATCGACCAGGCGGGCGAGCCGCACCGCGGTGTGGCCGCGGCAGGTGCGCAAGGATGGCATCACCAGCAGGCAGTCGTCGTGCGGGGTGCGGATCTCGGTCTCGCCGTCGAGCGCGATCAGCGTGTTGCGCCCGCGCACGATGTCGCCGCCGCGATAGGGTTGGACAAAGGCGAACTCGTTCGTCTGCGCGGTGACGGTGCGCGTGACCTGGGCGAACCGTGCCGGGCCGGGATCAAGCGGCGCGGCGGTGATGCGCCCCACCCCCTGCTGGTCGATCTGCCCCGTCGTCAGCAGCAGCCGCGCGACCGTCGCCGCCATGGTCTCGACCGTCTCGGGCACCCAGTGCTGCCCGGCCTCGACCAGGATCGCCACCCGCGGGCTGCCGGGATCGGCGAAGGGGCGGTAGTCGATGAGGCGCCGGCCGCCGGAGTGCCCCTCGTCGCCCACCACCAGCGGGGGCACACCGACTGCGAGGGCGAGCTTGCGCGCCTTCTCGGTCTGGCCCGCGATCAGCAGCGGCTCGCTCTCCCACAGCATCGAGTGGAGGTCGAGCAGGATGTCGACCGTGTCGATGAGCGGGCGCATCTCGCGCGCGCGCTTCAGTTCCAACGTGTCGGTGCCGTCATCCAGGACAGCCCGGCACCAGAGCCGGTTGAGGTCCTCATCCACGTAGCGGCTGGCGGTGGGATTGGCGGTGTCGAAGCGGGCGAAGGCGTCGAGATTGGCGAAGCCGAAGCTCAGCCTCCCGCGCAGCGGCACGATACCACGCTCGAGCAGGCGGACCAGCACGAGCGCGCCGGCAATCTCGTTGCCGTGCACCAGCGCCGTGATGGCAATATGCGGTCCGGGCTGCGGCCCGGGGAAGCTCCAGAACCCGGGCAGCCCGGCATTGCCGGCGAGCCAGGGCCCGAGCTCCGGCACCGGGATCTCGACCCGCCTGCGGGGGGCGATCTGGGTCGGCGCGCTCATGGGGGGCTCCAGCGCGTCAGGCGGCGAGCCGGTCGGCGAGGCGGGCGAGGAAGCGCTCGCAGGCGACGAGTTCGCTCTCGGCGATCCACTCGTCCGGCGTGTGGGCCTGGGCGATGTCGCCCGGCCCGCAGACGATCGCCGGCATGCCGGCCGCCTGGTAGATCCCGCCCTCGGTGCCGTATGCGACGCGGCCGGCCTCGTTCGCGCCGGTGAGCGAGCGGACCAGGTCGGCGAGCGGATGGTCCTCCGCCAGGTCCATGCCCGGCAGGCGGGGACGCTGATCGAAGACGATCGCAGCACCCGGATGCACCGCGCGCATCGGCGGCAGCAGCACGGTCTCGGCGTGGCTGCGCAGCTCGTCGAGCAGCATCCGGGCATCGTGCGCCGGGATGTGGCGGTACTCGAACACGATCTCGGCCTCGTGCGGCACGATGTTCAGCGCCGAACCCGAGCGGAACACGCCGGCGTGGCAGGACGTCCAGGACGGGTCGAAGCGGGGGTCGTGCGGTCCCTCGGCGATGATCCGCGCCTGCTGTCGGTTCAGGAACGCGACAACCTCGGCGCCGACCTGGAGCGCGTTCACGGCCCGGTCGGGGCGCGAGGAGTGCCCGGCGAGGCCGATCACCCGGCAGGTCGCCGAGACCTTGCCCTTGTGGCCGAGGATCGGCTTCATCGACGATGGCTCGCCGACGATCACCATCTCGGGGCGGACCGGCAGGGCGGCGAGCGCGGCGGCGAGCACGCGCGCGCCGTGGCAGCCCACCTCCTCGTCGTAGGTGAAGCAGAGATGGACCGGCCGCTTCAGCCCCCGTGCCTGGAACGCGGGCACCATGGCGAGGCAGGCGGCGACGAAGCCCTTCATGTCAGAGGTGCCTCGGCCATAGAGCCGGCCATGCGCCCGGCGCAGCCGGAACGGGTCGGCGGACCAGTCCTGCCCGTCCACCGGCACCACGTCGACATGGCCGGAAAGCGCGATGCCCGGCACGTCCTGCGGCCCGATCGTGGCGTAGAGATTGGCCTTGGTGCCGGTGGGGTCGTGGGTCAGGCGCGACTCGATGGCGTGCGCGTCCAGGTAGTCCCGGATGAAGGCGATGCACGCGAGATTGCTGTTCCGGCTGGTGGTGTCGAAGGAAACCAGCCGGTCGAGCAGCGCGACGGTGTCGAGCGGGGCAGCGACGGGCGGGGCTGGATCGACTATTGCAAGTGGCGTCATACAAATCCTCCGCCACCATCATCCGTGCCGGAGAGGGGAGGTCAACCCGGGGTCATCCGGACCTGCGGCGGGGGGGCCGCTGCGCAAGCGGGTGGTGCGTCGCGACCACGCGTTCGAGCCGGCCCGGCGCGACATGGGTGTAGATCTCGGTCGTCGCGATGTCGGCGTGGCCGAGCATGGCCTGGAGGCTGCGCAGATCGGCGCCGTGCGCGAGCAGGTGGGTCGCGAAGGCATGGCGCAGCACGTGCGGGCTGACCCGCGCCGGGTCGATCCCGGCGGCAAGCGCGAGGTCCTTGAGGATCTGGGCCAGGCGCTGGCGCGTCAGGTGGCCGGCGGCGGCGCGCGAGGTGAACAGCCAACGTGTGGGCGGCTTGCCCGCACGGGCCTCGTCCTCGGCGGCGAGCCAAGCCTGCACCGCGGCGCGCGCCGCGTCGCCCACTGGCACCATCCGGTCCTTGCCCCCCTTGCCGCGCACCACGATCGCCTCGGCGCCGGGGCGGAGGGCGGCGCGCGGGAGCGCAATCAGTTCGGAGACGCGGAGCCCCGTGGCGTAGAGCAGTTCGAGCAGCGCGGTGGCACGTAGCCCCTCGCGCCCCGGCAGCGCGCGGGCGGCCTCAAGCAGGCGCAGCACCTCCTGCTCGCCCAGCACTTTGGGCAGGCGGCGGCCGGGTCGCGCTGCTTCCAGAGTTGCCGTGGGATCGTCGGCGCGCACGCCCTCGCGCATCAGGAACAGATGGAACTGGCGCAGCGCCGACAGCCGCCGCGCGGCCGTGCGCGCGGAGAGCCCCTTCGCATGAAGCCGGCCGAGATAGGCCCGGAGCGTCGCGGTCTCGGCTCGGTCCGGCGCGACCCCGGCCTCGGCGCAGAACGCGGCGAAGTCCTCAAGGTCGGCCGCGTAGGCAAGCACGGTGTTGCGCGCCGCCCCCCGTTCGGCGGCCATCATCTCGAGGAACGCCTCGATGCGGCGGTGCACGGCGCTCAGCGCGGCGCGAAGCGCTCGGCCGGCAGCACGCGCTCGACCGCCTGCTGGCGCGGCTCGGGCGGGAACAGGCCGATCCACACGGCGCCGCCGGCGGCGATCGCGAGCAGGGCGAGAATCAGCATCGTCGCGAAACGCAAAGCGGTGCCTCCGTCGGACGGGGATGCCGGCGCGGACGCTGGCGCGAGGGGAGCAGCGTGCTAGCGTGGCGCCGATCCCATGCCGTCAGCACAGGTCTCACCCGAATCGCTCGTCCCGCAGTCTAGCCCTCCCCCCGGGCGAGACGAAACCCACGCCGCGCCGTGGCAGGGGCGCACGGTCGTCCTGGTCGGGCTGATGGGCGCTGGCAAGACGGCAATCGGCCGGCGTCTCGCCGCGCGGCTGGGCGTGCCGTTCGTCGACGCGGACCATGAGATCGAGGCGGCGGCTGGGATGTCCGTCTCGGAGATCTTCACCCGGTTCGGCGAGCCCGCCTTCCGCGCCGGCGAGCGCAAGGTGATCGCGCGGCTGCTCGGCGGGCCTCCCGTGGTGCTGGCGACCGGCGGCGGGGCCTTCGTCGATCCCGAGACGCGCGCGGCGATCCGCGAAAAGGCCCTTTCGGTCTGGATGAAGGTCGATCTGCCGGTGCTGGTGCGCCGGGTGTCACACCGCTCGGAGCGCCCGCTGCTCGCCAAGGGCGACCCGGCGGCGATCCTGGCCGAGCTCGCCGCCAAGCGCGACCCGTTCTATGCCGAGGCCGACGTGATCGTCGCCTGCCGCGACGAGCCGCCCGATCAGACCACCACACGCGTGCTGAACGCGATGCTCGGCCACCGCCCGCCCCTCGGCGTCACCGTGCGGCTCGGCGCGCGCAGCTACCGGATCGCGATCGGCGCGGGGCTGCTCGATCGCGCCGGCGCGCTGGCCGTACCGGTGATGCCGCGCCGGCGTGCGGTGGTGATCGCGGATCAGGCGGTCCACACGCTGCACGGCGCGCGCTTCGAGGCGGCGCTGGCCGCGACCGGGATCGAGGGCCGGACGATCCTCGTGCCGCCAGGAGAGGGCTCGAAGGGCTTTTCGACCCTGACCGAGGTGATCGGCCGAATGCTCACCAGCGGGATCGACCGCAAGACCACCGTGTTCGCGCTCGGCGGCGGGGTGATCGGCGACCTCGCCGGCTTCGCCGCCGCGATCGCGCTGCGCGGCCTGCCCTTCATCCAGGTGCCGACCACCCTGCTCGCCCAGGTGGACTCCTCGGTCGGCGGCAAGACCGGCATCAACACCGAGCACGGCAAGAACCTGGTCGGCGCGTTCCACCAACCGCGGCTGGTGCTGTGCGACACCACCACGCTCGCCACCCTGCCGCCGCGCGAGCTCCGCGCCGGCTATGCCGAGGTGGTGAAGTACGGGCTGATCGACGATCCCGCGTTCTTCGCCTGGTGCGAGGCGACCGGTGCCGCCCTGCTCGCGGGCGATGCCGAGCTCCAGGCCGAGGCGGTGCGGCGGGCGTGCCTGGCCAAGGCGCGGGTGGTCGAGGCCGACGAGCGCGAGGAGAAGGCCGAGGGCGGCCGGGCGCTGCTGAACCTGGGCCATACCTTCGCCCACGCGCTGGAGGCCGAGGCGGGCTATGACGGCCGCACCCTGCTGCACGGCGAGGCGGTCGGCATCGGGCTCGCGCTCGCGTTCCGCTTCTCCGCCCGGCTCGGGCTCTGCGAGCTGGAGGACGCCGAGCGGGTGGCGGCGCATCTCGCGGCCTGCGGGATCGCGTCGTCGCTGCGCGAGACCAACCGGCGCTGGTCGGCCGAGCGGCTGATCGGCCACATGCGCAAGGACAAGAAGGCCGAGACGGGATCGCTCACCTTCATCCTCGTGCGCGGGATCGGCCAGGCCTTCATCAGCCGCGACGTCGCCGAGGACGAGTTGCGCGCATTCCTCGCGGAGGAAGGCGCGGCCTGATCAGCCGCCGAGCGCCGCCGCCACGGCGCCCGCGAAATCCTGCGTGCCGAGGGTGCCGCCGAGATCTGCCGTGCGCGTGGCGGGGTTCGCAAGCGTGGCATCCACCGCCGCCTCGATCGCGCCGGCGGCCTCGGCGAACGGGCTGAGCCCGCGCGTCTCGGCGAGCCATCCGAGCAGCATCGCCGCGGAGAGGATGAGCGAGGTCGGGTTCGCCCGATCCTGCCCGGCGATGTCGGGAGCGGAGCCATGCTGCGCCTGCGCCGCGCAGAGCCGATCGCCCGCGTTGATCGCGCCGGCGAGGCCGAGGCTGCCGGAGAGCTCCGAGGCGAGGTCGGACAGGATGTCGGCGTGGAAGTTGGTGGCGACGATCACGTCGAACCGCGCCGGATCGCGCACCAGCAGGGCGGCGCAGGCGTCAATGATCACCTCGTCGAGCGCGACCTGGGGGTAGTCGCGCGCGACCTTGCGCACCTCGTCGAGGAAGAGCCCGTCGGAGAGGATGAAGTTGTTCGCCTTGTGCACGGCGGTCACCTTCCTCTGCCGCCGCTGGG
The DNA here is from genome assembly GCF_051860475.1 of Elioraea sp. Taxonomy (NCBI): domain Bacteria; kingdom Pseudomonadati; phylum Pseudomonadota; class Alphaproteobacteria; order Acetobacterales; family Elioraeaceae; genus Elioraea; species Elioraea sp. The sequence continues at coordinate 8,094 of NZ_JBHYDW010000038.1, forward strand.
CGAGCGCGAAGGCCCGGCGCGCGATCCGCTCGCAGGCGAAGGCGGTGATCTTGCGCATCGAGATCGCCACGCCGGGCACCGGCATGAACTCGCCGGAGCCCTGGTACATGTTGCGGTCGGGATAGAACCCCTCCGTCGCCTCGCGCATGATCACGAGGTCCATCGGCGACGTCCCGCGGCCGATGCCGGGACGCGACCGCGCCGGGCGCACATTGGCGTAGAGGTCGAGCTTCACCCGGAACGCCGCCGAGACGTTCACGCCGCCCTGGTCGCGCGGCGGATAGTCCAGGTGCGAGATCGGCCCGAGGATGATGCCGTCGGCCTGACGCGCGCGCTCCAGCACCGCATCGGGCAGGGTCGTGCCGTGCGTCTTCAGCGCGGCGAAGCCGATCTCGGCGGTTTCGAAGCGCAGATCGAGGCCGAAGCGCCGATCGGCCGCGCGCAGCACGGCGAGCGTGGCCCCGGTGATCTCGGGTCCGATCCCGTCGCCAGGGAGAACAAGGATATCCACGCTTCGGTCCTTCTTCAGCGCGCGAGGCGCGGCAGGGCGAGCACGAGGTCGGGTGCCAGCACGAGCACCACGCAGACGAGGGCGGTGATCACGACATAGGGGAACGACACCACCACCAGCCGTTCGAACGGAACACCCGAGACCTTCACCAGCGCATAGAGCACCATGCCCACGGGGGGCGTGAGCAGGCCGAGGGTGAGCGTGAGCGCCATCACCATGCCGAAATGGATCGGGTCGACTGCGTACTGCTCCGCGACCGGCAGCAGGATCGGCGTCAGGATCAGGATCGCCGGGGTCTGCGCCATGAAGCAGCCGACCCCGAGCCAGAGCAGGATCATCAGCAGCAGGAACACGGTCGCGTCCGAGGTCAGCGCGGTGGCCAAGGCCGCGAGCTGGTCGGGCAGCTGCGCGCGGATCAGCACCTGGCCGAAGGCGGAGGTGAAGGCGATGATCAGCATGATCGCGGCGCTGTCGATCATCGCCCCGCGCAGATCGGCGACGAGCTGGCGCCAGGAGAGCTCGCGGAACACGATCATGCCGATCGCGCCGGCGTAGAACACCGCCACCGCCGCCGCCTCGGTCGGGGTGAAGATGCCGAAATTGATGCCGCCGACGATGATCGCCGGCATCAGGATCGGCAGCACCGCGCCGCGGAAGCTGCGCCAGACCTCGCAGAGGTCGAACCGTCCCGCCGGCGGCACGTCGGTCTCGAACCGGAGGCGCCAGGCCACGTAGAGCATGTAGCTGAGCGCCAGAAGAATGCCCGGAACGATCGCGGCAAGGAACATCGCCCCGACCGACTGCTCCGCCACCACCGCATAGGCCACCAGCGCGATCGAGGGCGGGATGATCGGCGAGAGCAGCGACGAGGCGCCGGTGATCCCGACCGCGAACTCGCGCCGGTAGCCGGCATGCGCCATCGCCTTGAGCTCGATCGTGCCGAGCCCCATCGCGTCCGCGGTCGCGCTGCCCGACATGCCGGCGAACAGCACGGAGGCCAGCACATTGGCGTGTGCGAGCCCGCCGCGCAGCGGCCGTGTGACGGCCGAGACGAACTCGAACAGCCTGACCGTGATGCCCGCCCCGTTCATCAGCCGCCCGGCCAGCAGGAAGAACGGCACGGAGAGCAGCAGGAACCCGTCGATCCGGTCCAGCATCGTGCGCGCCAGCGCCGAGGCGACGCGCGGATCGGCAAGCCCGTTGTAGACCTCGGCCAGTCCGAGCGCGCTGATCACCCCGGCGGCGAACCCCACCGGGAAGCCGATGACGATCAGCCCGACCAGGGCCAGGGTGAGCAGGCCGAAGACGCCCACGGCTTAGCGGGTCGGCTCGGGACGCGCGAGGGCCGCGCAGTGCTGGATGAGACTGCCCGCGACCAGCAGCGCGAGGGCCACGAGGCAGGCGATCTGCGCCAGATGCAGATGCGCCGAGGTGAACCAGGGGATGGTGATGAAGGCCGAACCCCAGGTGAGCTCGACCATGCGCACCGCCCCGCGCAGCAGCAGCAGAAGGAACGCAAGCACGACGAGATCGAACAGCGCGCCAAGCGCCGCGGCGGGTCGGGGCGACAGGCGCGCGCGCAGGAAGTCGACGACGATGTGCTCGCCGCGGCGCTGCGCGATCACGAACCCGCACATCATCGCGAGCAGGAACAGCACCCGCGCCGCCTCCTCGGTCCAGAGCACGGGCCACTCCAGCACATAGCGGAACAGCACCTGCGCCGCGGTCGCGAGCAGCATCGCGGCGAAGCAGACCAGCCCGATCGTCTCGACTGTCCGCTCCGCCGCGCGCAGGATTGGCCTCACTCGGCCGCCTTGGCGATGTCGTCGAGGATGCCGGGGCGGCAGCGCTCGGCGGCGAAGCGCGCCACGATCGGGGCCGCGATGGCCTGGAACGCGGCGACGTCGGGGCGGACGATCTCGACGCCGCGGTCGGCCTGCATGCGCTTGAGCAGGTTCTCCTCCTCCGTCGCGGTCTCGTTGGCGAGCCAGGACATCGTTTCGGTAAGCGTGCGGTCGAAGATTGCCTTGTGCGCGGGCGACAGGGTCTTCACGAACCCCGCATTGGCGCTCACCACGGTGTAGGACCAGACATGGCCGGTCAGGTTCACGGCCTTCTGGACCTCGTAGTACTTGTTGCCCCAGATCGTGCTGATCGGGTTCTCCTGGGCGTCGAACACGCCGGCGCGCAGGGCGCCGTAGAGCTCGTCGATCGGCAGCGTGCCGGGCAGCGCGCCCATGGCCTGGAACACCTGCGCGCGCAGCGGGTTGGTCACCCGCACCTTCATGCCCCTCAGGTCGTCGGGGCTGCGCACGGGGCGGCTGGAGGTCAGGTGCCGCGCGCCGCGGCGGCCGACCGCGACGATGTGCACGCCATGGTCGCGCTCCAGCACCTGGTTCAGCTCGCGCCCGAGCGCGCCCTGCCAGACCCGGAGCCCGTGCGCCTCGTCGCGGAACACGAACTCGGCCTCCAGGCACTGGTATTGCTGGGCAAGGTGGTGGACCACCGTGGGCCCCGACACGTGGAGCTGGATCTCGTTCGCCTTGAGCTGCTGGAGCAGCTGGCGGTCGCCGCCGAGCGCGCCGCCGCCGACGAAATTGCCGGCGAGCGCGCCGTTCGACTCGCGCTGCATGGCCTCGGCCCAGCGGATCATCGCCTGGCTGGAGAGGTCGCGCGGGGAGTTGCCGGAGCCAATGGTGAAGCGGACGGGCGCCTGGGCCTCGGCCGGCGCGACCGGCAGGGCGATGGCCAATCCGGCGAAGCCAAGGGCGAACAGGGCGAGCCTGCGGGGTCCGGTCATGGATGGTCCCTCCCAAGTTCGTGCTCTTTGGCGAGCACTTGTGTATACATGTTAGTGAAGATAATGCGCCGCCGCAGGCTCACGCAAGCGGCGAATCAGCCGATGCGAGAGAAAGGCGCCGCGTCGATGGCGAATATCCAGGCGAAGACAGTATGCAGACGACTGCTCTGACCCATACGGCCGAACCCCAGGACCGGCGCGGGCTGGTCGAGCGGGCCTATGCCGACCTCCGCCGCAGGATCATCCGCAACGAACTCACCCCGGGCACCAAGCTTGTCGAGGCCGAGATCGCGCTCGCGCTCGGCATCTCTCGCACCCCCGTGCGCGAGGCGCTGCTCCGGCTCGAAGGTGAGGGACTGGTCGAGGCCGCGCCGCCGCGGGGGATGCAGGTGAAGCCGCTCTCCGCGCGCGACGTCCGCGAGATCAACGAGGTGCTCGCCTGCCTCGAGGCCGAGGCCGCGGGCCGGCTCGCCGCCTCCCGGCCGGGAGCCGAGCCCATGGCCCAGCTCGACGCAGCGATCGCCGCGATGGACGCCGCCCTCGCCGCGCGCGACCACGACGCCTGGTCCGAGGCTGACTACCGCTTTCACGGCCTGCTGGTGGAGCTCGCCGGCAACCGCCACCTCGCCGACACCGCGCGGATGTTCCTCGACCGTGCGCACCGGGTGCGGCTGCTGACGACGCGGCTGCGCGAGCCGCCGGTCTATTCCAACACCAACCACGCCGCGGTGGTGGAGGCGATCCGCCGCGGCGACGCCGAGACCGCGCTCGAGATCCACCGCGCCCACAAGCGGCGCTGGACGCGCGAGCTCGACGGCCTGCTGGACCGGCTCGGCCTGCGGGACTGAGCCCTGCCGACCGCGAACTGGTCGGCCGGGCCGGCCGATGCCATATGAGGCGTGCCGCGCCGCACCATGCCGGAGACGACATCATGCCGCTCAGCCCACCCGCCAAGCGCGAGAAGCTGCACGACCGCACCATCGTGCTCGAGGGGTTTCGGCGCGAGGACGGGCTGTTCGACATCGAGGCCCGGCTGACCGACACCAAGACCTATGCCTTCTCGAACGACGACCGCGGCGAGATCACGCCCGGCGTGCCACTGCACGGGATGCTGATGCGGCTGACCATCGACGACGAGATGCGGATCGTCGCCTGCGAGGCGGATACCGAGTATGGGCCCTACACGGTCTGCCCGGCGATCACGCCGAACTTCGCCGCGCTCGCGGGGCTGCGGATCGGGCCGGGCTGGATGCGCGCGGCCAAGGAGCGGGTGGGCGGCGTGAAGGGCTGCACCCACCTGGTGGAATTGCTCGGCCCGATGGCGACGGTGGCGTTCCAGACCCTGGTGGTGCTGCGGCGCAAGCGGACGGTCGATCCGGCGAAGCCGCCGGCGCTGCTCAATACCTGCCACGCCTATGCGGCCGACGGCGCGATCGTCGCCCGGCGCTGGCCGCAGTTCGCCGTCCGCGGCCGCGAGGCCGATGCGACGACGCGTGAGACGGCGGACGCGGCGGCCGGGGCGCGCTCGCGCGCCTGAACCGGCCGTGCGGGGTCAGTCCGCGCCGAAGGCCGCCAGCGCCGGACGCGCCTCGACCCCGGCATGGCCGTTGCCCACATGCTGGGCGACGACCTTGCCATGGCCGGCGCCGGCATGACCGTCCTCGGTCGCGGCGGCACGGAAGTACTGGACGATGAACACGCGCATCGCCGAGGTGCGCCCGCCCGGCAGGCCGGACCGCTCCAGCCGTCGGCACAGTTCGCTCGGCGAGATGCGCTCGCGCCGGCAGATCTCCGACAGGGCGTCCCAGAGTTCGGGCTCGAGCCGCATACTGGTGCGGCCGCGCTCGGCGACGATATTGCGGTTGACGAGTGTGCTTCGCGGCATGAACCGACCCTCCGTGGACCAGCAGCATGCCGCGGAACCTTTAATGCGCGGTTGAGGCGCGTCACCGCCCGCGTCTCTTGTGCCGAGACGGTGCCGGGCGACGAGGCCTGCCGTGCGGATCCACGTTGAGCAGCGTGCCGATCGGCCAGCGATTCGCGCCCTCCTCTGCGCAGTGTTCCCGACACCCGCGGAAGCGCGCCTGGTCGAGCGCCTGCGCGCGGAGGACGACGCCATGCTCTCGCTCGTGGCGCGCGTCGGCACGGCAGCGGTCGGCCACGTGCTGTTCTCGCGCCTGGCGGCGCCGTTCCCTGCCCTGGCCCTCGCACCCCTCGCCGTGCGGTCCGAGCACCCGGGACGCGGGATCGGCAGCGCCCTGGTCCGCGCGGGCCTGGCGGAGGCCGAGGCCCGGGGCTGGCGCGGCGTGTTCGTGGTGGGCGATCCCGGCTTCTATCGCCGCTTCGGCTTCGACCCGGCACTCGCGCAGGGCTTCGCCACACCCTATCCGGGGCCCTTCCTGATGGCGCGTTCGCTCGGCGGCGAGCTGCCGGCGCGAACCGGCACGATCGCCTACGCCCCGGCCTTCCGCGACCTCGGATGACCGGCGCGGGGCGCGTCAGCGCGGCGCGGCCTCGCCGGGCGCGCGCAGGGTCAGGCTGAGCGCGTGCAGGCCGGTCGCAAACTCGCCATCGAGCGCCGCGTGCACCGCGCGCGAGCGGGCAAGGCGGCCCATCCCCGCGAACCGCGCCGAGATCAGCGTGACGGCATAGTGCGTCTCGCCGCGCCCGTCGGGGTTGCCGGCGTGCCCGGCGTGGTGGGCGCTCTCATCCACCACATCCAGCGCAACGGGCGCGAACTCCCGTGCCAGAACCGCCCTGATGCGCTCGGCACGCGTCGCGGTCATGCGTCTCGATCCCTTCGCTTGCATGGTCCGGGCCGCCTCGCCATAACCGAACGATGCGCAATGGCACAGTCCGCGCCCGTCGCTACAGCGCACACGCAGAGGCGGAGGCCGAGGCGGCGGGGCGCGGCTGCAACCATCCGGGCTGCCCCGGGCTTGGCGCCTATCGCGCACCCAAGTCGCCCCGGACGCTGAACGACTACTGGTGGTTCTGCCTCGATCATGTGCGCGAGTACAACCGGTCCTGGGACTACTACAAGGGCATGACGCCCGGCGAGATCGAAAGGGAGATGCGCCGCGACACCACCTGGCAGCGCCCGTCCTGGCCGCTCGGCAGCCTCGGGCTCTCCGAAGAGGCGCTGCGCGACCCGCTCGGCCTGCTCGGCCGCCACCGTCGTCGGGACCAGCCGCGCCCGCACGAGGCGCCGGCCGAGCTGCGCGGCCCCCTCGGCGCGCTCGGGCTCCATTGGCCCGTGACGCGCGAGGACGTGAAGGTCCGCTACAAGGCGCTCGTGAAGCTGCACCATCCGGACGCCCATGGCGGCGACAAGGCGGCGGAGGAGCGCTTCAAGGCCATCAACGCGGCCTATTCGGCACTGGTGCGGGGGCTGATGGCGCGCGAGGCCTGAGCACGGCGCGGCCCTTCCCCTCGCCGCGCGCCCTTCGCAAGCGCAGCGCCCGGGGGTAGCATTCTCATTCAACGGAAAAGACCGGACGACAGCATGAACAAGGTGACGCACTTGGCCGATGCGAGGCCCACCTCGGCGATCGATCTGCCCGATATCCGTGTCCGCGTGGACCAGCTCTTCGGCTTCCCGTCGGACATGGAGGTGCCGGCCTTCAGCGTGCGCACCGAGCATGTCCCCGACATCGACGACGCCTACCGCTTCGACCGCGAGACCACGCTCGCGATCCTCGCCGGCTTCGCCTTCAACCGCCGCGTGATGATCCAGGGCTATCACGGCACCGGCAAGTCCACGCATATCGAGCAGGTGGCCGCGCGGCTGAACTGGCCCTGCATCCGGGTGAACCTGGACAGCCACATCAGCCGCATCGACCTGATCGGCAAGGACGCGATCGTGCTGCGTGACGGCAAGCAGGTGACCGAGTTCCGCGAGGGCATCCTGCCCTGGGCGCTCCAGCACCCCTGCACGCTGGTGTTCGACGAGTACGATGCCGGCCGCCCCGACGTGATGTTCGTGATCCAGCGCGTGCTCGAGGTCGAGGGCAAGCTGACGCTGCTCGACCAGAACCGCGTGATCCGCCCGCACCCGGCGTTCCGGCTGTTCTCCACCGCCAATACGGTGGGGCTCGGCGACACTACGGGGCTCTATCACGGCACACAGCAGATCAACCAGGGCCAGATGGACCGCTGGAACATCGTCGCGACGCTCAACTACCTGCCGCACGAGCAGGAGACCGACATCGTCACCGCCAAGCTCGGCATCGACCCGACCGACGCGGCGGCGAAGAAGCGCATCGCGGCGATGGTGGCGCTGGCCGACCTGACGCGTGCGGGCTTCATCAACGGCGACATCTCCACCGTGATGAGCCCCCGCACGGTGATCACCTGGGCGGAGAACGCGAAGATCTTCGGCGACACCGCCTTCGCCTTCCGGGTGACGTTCCTCAACAAGTGCGACGAGGCCGAGCGCGCGACGGTCGCCGAGTACTACCAGCGCTGCTTCAACGAGGAGCTGCCGACCGGCCTCGTCCCGCGCCGCGCTGCCTGAGGCGCGATGACGCGCGAGACCGCACGGTCGGAGGAGTTCCGCCGCGCTACCGCCGGCGTGCTGCGCTCGATCGCCCATCGCGGCGACGTGGACGTGACCTTCGCCCCCGGCCCGCCCGGCGTCGCGGGCAAGCGCGCTCGGCTGCCCGTGCCCTCGCGCGCCCTGCCGCCGGCCGAGATGACGCGTCTGCGCGGCGCGGCGGATGCGATGGGCCTGCGGCTCGCGCTGCACGACGACGCGGTGCATGCGAAGCGCGCGCCCGCGCGGCGCGAGGCGCGCGAGATCTACGACCTGCTGGAACAGGCGCGCGTGGAGGCGGTGGGCGGGCGGCAGATGCCCGGCGTCGCGGCCAATCTGCGCGCGCGGCTCGCCGAGGAGTGCGAGGCCGAGGGCTACGACCGGATGGTCCGGCGCGAGCAGCTTCCGCTCGCCAAGGCGCTTGAGCTGCTGGCGCGCGAGCGGCTGACCGGCGACGCCCCGCCCGAGGCCGCGCGCGCCATCCTCGATGCCTGGCGCCCGCACCTTGCCGGCAATGTCGAGACGGCGATCGAGGCGCTCGCCCGCTCCGCCGACGATCAGGATGCGTTCGCCCGCGCCTGCCGCCGCCTGCTCGCGACCCTCGACCTCGCCGAGGAGGAGGCCGAAGCGGAGGCCGAGTCCGAGCAGGACGAGGAGGGCGAACAGGAAGGCGGCGAGAACGACGAGCAGGAGAGTGCGGGCAGCGCGGCCGAGGCGGAATCCATGCCCGGCGCGCGCGAGGAGGAGGCCGACGGCCAGGCCGAGGCGGTCGAGGCCTCCGAGCAGGAGGAGGAGGCGACGGCCGCCGACGGCGATGACCGGCCGGCCGGCCCGCAGGCGCGGCGCGACCAGCCGTTCGATCCGAGCGCGATCCGCTACGAGCCCTTCACCCGCCAGTTCGACGAGGAGGTCGAGGCAGCAGATCTCTGCGACGCCGACGAGCTCGCCCGCCTGCGCGGCCAGCTCGACCAGCAGCTCCAGCACCTCCAGGGTGTGGTGTCCAAGCTCGCGAACCGCTTGCAGCGCCGCCTGCTCGCGCAGCAATCGCGCTCCTGGGAGTTTGACCTCGAGGAAGGGCTGCTCGACGCCTCGCGGCTTGCGCGCATCGTCGCCAACCCGATGCACTCGCTCTCCTACAAGCGCGAGCGCGACACCCAGTTCCGCGACACCATCGTCTCGCTGCTGATCGACAACTCGGGCTCGATGCGCGGCCGGCCGATCACGGTCGCGGCGATGAGCGCCGACATCCTCGCCCGCACGCTCGAGCGCTGCGGCGTGAAGGTCGAGATCCTCGGCTTCACCACACGCGCCTGGAAGGGCGGGCAGAGCCGCGAGCGCTGGGTGCAGGAGGGCAAGCGGCGCAATCCCGGCCGGCTCAACGACCTGCGCCACATCGTCTACAAGGCGGCCGAAGCGCCCTGGCGGCGCGCGCGCAGGAATCTCGGCCTGATGCTGCGCGAGGGGCTGCTCAAGGAGAACATCGACGGCGAGGCACTCGAATGGGCCTATCGCCGCCTGCTCGCGCGGCCCGAGCACCGCAAGATCCTGATGGTGATCTCGGACGGAGCACCGGTGGACGACTCCACGCTCAGCGTGAACCCCGGCAACTATCTCGAACGCCACCTGCGCGATGTGATCCGCCGGGTGGACCGCGAGCACCTGATCGAGGTCACCGCGATCGGCATCGGCCATGACGTCACACGGTACTACCGCCGCGCAGTGACGATCGTCGATGCCGAGGAGCTCGGGGGCACGATGATGAAGAAGCTCGCCGAGCTGTTCGAGGAGGACGCGGCCGAAGCGTGGCACCGCGCCGCGGCCGAGCGCGCCGCGCTGGTCGCCTGAACCTGTCCGGCCCGTCCGACGGGCGGGCAAGTTACGGAAACCTTCGGCGAATTCCGGCGATGGCAGCGGGGCGCCTGGCGCGGCAGTGTCGCGCCATCCTCGCTGCGACGAGGCTGGACGCGCCGATGGCCGCCGGCCCCGTCCCGGCCAGGCCAGATCGCCGCGGAGGCGGGTGTGCAGGGGCGCCGGGCCGCCCAACTGCCGTCGCCGCGGTCACGGACCGGGAGAGCCACCATGGCTCACGTGTATCGCGGAACTTGCTTCTGCGGGGCCCTAGAGATCGAGGCGGCAGGCGTGCCGATGGAGATGGGCTACTGTCACTGCACCTCCTGCCGGTCCTACTCCGGCGCGCCCGTCAGCGCCTATCTGCTGTGGACCTCGGACCGCGTCAGGGTGGTGCGGGCGCGGATGTCCTGGGCAGGTTCAACAGGACGGGGATGAGCGACCGGCGCTTCTGCACACGCTGCGGCGGTCACGTCATGACTGTCCATCCGACGCTGGGACTGACCGATGTCCGTCCTGCCGTCCTGCCGGGGATCGCTTTCCGGCCGAGCGTCCATCTCCACTACGGCGAGTCCGTGCTGCCGATCAGGGACGGGGTTCGGAAGCTGCGCGACTTCCCCGCCGAAGTCGGCGGAACGGGCGACGTGCTCGACGAATAGCGCCGAGGGCGCCGGTTCGGCTGGCGCTCCGGATTCGCGGAGCGGATCACGCGGCTCGATGCTGCGGGGCTCGCGGCGCCGGTCCTGGAGGGGATGGAGACAGCACGGCTCGCTCCGCCGCTGCTCAGCGACAATTTCGAGGGGATCGCTTCCGGGCCGGCCGAGCGCGGCCGGCGCGTCGCCCTGATCTCGGACGACAACGTCCACGTCCTGAAACATGCGGTTCTGTTCTTGTTCGGGATGAACCAAGGATGCGATGACGCGTCCATGACACCTGGCCGCGATGGCGCTCCGCTGGCTGCCGCCGGAATGAAACGTCATGGGATCATGACAGATGCGGCGGCCTCACCGCATGTGATACGATGTCGCATCGTCAGCGGGAGGTCGGCCATGAAGATCGTCAACTGGAACATCGAGTGGATGAACGACTGGTTCACGCCGATCAGTGCCGGTCCGCCGGGCTGGCGGCCGGAGAATCCCGGCCGCGGCATCAGCGATGTGCGCGCGCTCGCCGACCGTGTCGCGCAGGTGATCAAGGCGCTGGCGCCGGATGTCCTGGCGATCCAGGAGGGCCCGAGCCGCGCCGGCGAGATGCAGCTCTTCGTGAACGATCATCTCGACGGCGCCTTCGACATCCTCGGCCCGACGGGGCGCGGCACGCAGCGGCTGTTCGTGCTGGTGAAGAAGGGCGGGCGGGTCGAGGCCGCGAGCCGTGTCTGGCCGAAGCCGGACCGGATCGACTACGCGCAGTCCTGGCCGGTGGACGTCGTCGGCGACCTGGTGATCGAGAGCTACGAGTTCACGCGCGAGCCGCTCGAGGTGGACCTGACCGTGTCAGGCCGCCCGATCCTGCTGGTGAACCTGCACAGCAAGTCGAAATACATCCATGGCGGGCGGGCGCTCTGGGACAACGAGGCGACACGGCCGCAGTTCATCGCCCAGGCGGTGCGCAACCGCCGGCGCATCGCCGCCGAACTGATGCGGGTGCGCACGGCGCTCGATGAGCGGCTGGCGGACGACCCCGAGGCGCGCATCGTCGTGGTGGGTGACCTGAACGACGGCCCGGGGGTCGATTTCTTCGAGGAGCACTACCTGATCCACAACGTGGTCGCGGTGGTCTCCGGCAACCCGTTCAACCCGCGCCGCATGCTGCGCCACGCCTTCATCGACCGCGAGCTCAAGGATCGCAACTGGACGGCGCGGTTCGACGACTTCATCGACAAGATCCCGAACCGGCCGCTGCTGCTCGATCACATCCTGCTTGCGCCCAGCGTCTACTGGGGCGCATTCCGCAATGCGCGGATCGAGCACGAGGCGTTCGAGGCGTGCATCGACCGCTCGGCGTCGGGTCGCATGCGCGACCCGTCCGATCACCGTCCGCAGAGTGTGACGCTGGAATTCGGCTGAAGCCGGCGGACGTCCTGGCGCCCGCGGCGGCGCGGGTCAGGCCGCGGCCTTCTTCTCCGCCGCCCGGGCGATGCGGCGCTTCAGCACCTTCGCCTCGTCGGTGAGCTTCCGGTCCGGCGTGCCGAGCAGCCAAGCATCGAGCCCGCCATTGTGCTCGACCGTCTTGATCCCGCGCGTGGTCAGGCGCAGCCGCACGGTCGTGCCGAGCACGTCGCTCATCAGCGACGTCTCCTGCAGGTTGGGCAGGAAGCGCCGGCGCGACTTGTTGTTGGCATGGCTGACATTGTTGCCCGTCAGCACGCCCTTGCCGGTGACGCTGCAGCGACGCGCCATCACCCGTACTCCTCGGATCACGAAATAGGCACGGGCGCCCGTCACAGGCGCCCGATCGAGAGCGGCCGTATACGCCGCGGCCAACGGCCGGTCAAGCCGCGCGGGCAGGCTTCACCCCTGCGATGGCGGGCTCTCGTGAAGTTCGCCGGCGCGCACGCTCGCGATCGCGTTCTGCAGCACCTGGACGATCGCCTCGTCGCTCATCTGGCGGGACAGGAGCCCGATCGCCCCGCCGAGCAGGGCCGAGGCCGCCGAAAGCGGGCCGATCCTCTGCTCCATCATGTACTCGATCGCCTTGTCCACCACCGAGCCGGCATGGCTCAGGTCCTGCGGCGCCTCGCCCATCGGGTCGGCCTGCATGCGTGGTCTCCGTCTCTGCCAGCGCCTGACATGGGGAAGCCGGGTCGGCGGGGAAACCCCTAGCCATCGTCCCTGATGGCGAGGGCCGGACCTGTCCCGGGGGCATCCCGCGCGGTCGCGAGGTCGAGGACCCGCCCCGCGTCCACGCCCAGGAGGGCCTCGACGGCCGCGGGTTCGGGCCGGGCAGGCAGGGCGAGGACGATCCGGGCGGACCCCGCCCTGGCCGTGATCACACGGCCGTGGGAGGTCTCGCGTGCGGTGGTGCCGGCCGAGGCCGTCATCCCGGCGAGCGTGGCGTGCAGGTGGCGCAGCACGCACCCGGCCGGCCGCGGTGCGAGCCGTCGATCGGCGATCCCGTTGCGCACGAAGTAGCCGCGGTCGATGTCGGCGAAGGTGTCGAGCCAGACCGCCACCGCCGGGAAGCACCAGGCGGCGAAGGCGGCCTCGGCGACACGGCTGGCGATCGGGGCGTCCTCCCGCCACGCGGCGTCGGGCGTGTCGGGTGCGAGCGCGACCGTCGTCGCTGATCCGTCGCCCTCCGCAGCGAGCGCGCGGATCGCCTCGAATGGGGCGAGGTCGCGCGGCAGCCGGGTCATGGTCGCGGTGAACGCAGCCCGGCGGGCGGGCGCGTCGAGGACGCTCCGTCGCGCCTCCGCCTCCGCGATCGCAAAGCCGCCACCGACGAACAGGTGGTGGGCCGCGGTCCCGGCGCGCTCTGCGGTCGTGATGATCGGCGCGAGCAGCCGGTCGGGCGGCAGCGGGCCGGGATGGCCGGCGATCGCCGCCGCCGCCGCGTCGATCTCGCCGCGGCTGAGCGCAAGTTCCCAGCCGGCCAACGGCGCCGCGGCGATGCTGTCGAGCAGCGCCCGGTCCGGCACGCCCGCGCTGTGCAGCCAGAACCGCACACCCTGCGCGGCGAGCGAGACCACACGCGCGCGCGCCTCGGGCTCAATGATGTCGTCGATCGGGATGCGCAGCCGATCAAGGCCGAGGCTCCAGGCGAGCAGCGTGGTGCGGTCATCGCGCGCGCGCCGACGGCGGAACGGCGCAGTCGGCGGGTTGACCGGCAGCGCGACAGTGCCAGCCCAGTCGTGCAGCAGCGGCACGCCGAGCAGCGCCCGCCCGCCCGCGCGCGGATGCGGTGGCGGCAGGAAGCGCCAGCCGCGATCGGTCGCCGCGGCGCCGTCGGTGGCGATCGGGTGGTAGCGATGTCCGGCTGCGTCGATCTCGATCAGCGCGAGCCCGAGGCGGCTGCGATCATTGCGGCCGTGTTCCTCGTCCTCGGCCGGGGCGATGCGCGTAAGCTCGGCGTAGTCGCGCCGCGCGAAGGCGACCGACGGGACGACGTAGTGGTCGGTCTCGCCGTCACGGTTGTGGAAGAATCCGTGCACGTGACCCGACACCACGGCCTCGACGCCGTGGCGGCGGATGAGCGCGAGCAGACGCCCTCGCGGCCCGGGGTCGAGGTTGTCGTAGTGCCCGGGTTCGTTCGGATCGAGCAGGAAGGGCGGATAGTGGGTGAACAGGAAGATGCGCGCGCCCTCGCGCCGCCCGGCCGCGAGGGTCGTTTCGAGCCAGGCCCACTGCTCGTCCTCGCGCGCCGTTCCGCTGCCGAGGATCGGGCCGGCAGCCAGCACGATGAGCGCGTCGCCGAGACGCTGCGACCGCCACAGCGGCCCGACACGGGCGATCCAGCGCTCCTGCCATGCCTCGCGCACGGTTGCCGCCGGCATGGCGGGGTTGGGCTTGTCACCGATGTCGTGATTGCCCGGCGTCGCGAGCAGAGTCGCGGGCACGCTGGCGAGGATCGCCGCCGCCGTGTCCCAGGCGGCGTCCTGGCCCGGAAGGGCTGGCAGAGTGTGCACGATGTCGCCGAGATGCACGACGAGATCCGGCTTGAGCGCGGCGAGATGCGCGATCGCCGCGCGGCTGCGACGGTTCGCACGCGGCTCGGGTGACGCGTCCGGCTCGATATGCGTGTCGCCGAGCACGGCGACGCGCCAGGTCCGGCGCTGGGTCGTCTTGGTGGCCACGGATCGTTCTGCCAGGCTGCAAATGAGCCGCGGAGTTGACACGTCTTGTTGGCGGAGCGCAACCTGCCGCAGAAGCCGAGCAAGATACGACACCGCAAGGAGAACCTGGATGCTGCGCAGACTCGTCGTCATGGCGCTTCTGGCGCTTTCGGTGCAGCCGGCGATCGCGCAGGGCTCCGGGCCGGTGCGGCTGGTGGTCGGCTTCCCGCCTGGCGGCGCGGCCGATGTCGTGGCGCGCCTGGTTGCCGATCAGCTGCGTGAACGGCTGAACATCACCATTGCGGTCGAGAACCGGCCCGGGGCCGCCGGCAATATTGCCGCCGAGCATGTCGCGCGCGCGCGACCCGACGGGCAGACGCTGCTGCTGGCCTCGGCCTCGACGCACGGCATCAACCCGACCCTGATGGCCCGCATGCCGTTCGACGCCGAGCGCGACTTCACGCCAGTGTCGCTGGTGACGATGGTACCATCGATCCTTGCGGTGCACGCGGGCCTGCCGGTGAGGACGCTCCGGGAGTTCATCGACTACGTGAAGGCGCGGCCCGGACAGCTGAACTACGGCTCGGTCGGCAACGGCACCACGCAGCACCTCGCCGGCGTGCTGCTGAAGAACCGCACGGGCGCGGACATGGTGCACGTGCCGTATCGCGGCCAGAACCTGCTGATCCCGGCGCTCATCACCGGCGAGATCCACGCCACCTTCAACAACATCGTCGCCGTGCAGGGTGGCATGGAGGCGGGGCAACTGCGCGGTCTCGCGGTCGCGATCGACGCGCGCTGGCCGACCCTGCCCGATGTGCCGACCTTCGCCGAGGCCGGGCTGCCTGATTTCCGCATCTCGAGCTGGCTCGCGCTGATGGGCCCGGCGGGGATGCCGGAGGCGATCGCTGCGCGCTACGCCGAGGCCATGCGGGCCGCGGTCGCCGAGCCGGCGCTGCGCCAGCGCCTGTTCGAGACAGGCAACTTCCCGGTCGGCAGCACGCCGGCCGAGCTGAAGGACTTCATCGCGAAGGAGATCGCGAGCTGGGGCGAGGTGGTGCGCGCGTCCGGCGTGCGGATCGAGTAGCCTGCCCCGCGATGCCCGGAACCGTCATGCGCGCGATGGTTCTGGAGCATCCCGGGCGCCCCCTCGCGCTGCGCTGCCTGCCCGTGCCGGAGCCCGGGCCCGGACAGATCAGGCTCCGCGTCGCCGCCTGCGCGGTCTGCCGCACCGACCTGCACGTCGTGGACGGCGAGCTGCCTGACCCCAAGCCGGGTGTCATCCCAGGCCACGAGATCATCGGCCGGGTCGAGGCGCTGGGGCCTGGGGTCGAGGGGCTCCGCGAGGGCGACCGGGTCGGCGTGCCGTGGCTCGGCTTCACCTGCGGCGCGTGCCGGTTCTGCCGGCAGGGCCGCGAGAACCTGTGCGAGGCCGCGCGCTTCACCGGCTACCAGCTCGATGGCGGCTATGCCGAGCACGTCGTCGCCGACGCCCGGTTCTGCTTCCCGATCCCGGAGGCATATGCGGATGTCGAGGCCGCACCGCTGCTCTGCGCCGGGCTCATCGGCCACCGGGCGCTGCGCATGGCTGGCGAGGCGCGACGGCTCGGCCTCTACGGCTTCGGCGCGGCGGCGCACATCGTCACGCAGGTCGCGCGCCACGAGGGCCGGCGCGTGTTCGCGTTCACCCGGCGCGGCGACACGGCGGCGCAGAACTTCGCCCGCACGCTCGGCGCGGAGTGGGCCGGCGGGTCGGACGAGGCCCCGCCGGAACCGCTCGATGCGGCGATCCTGTTCGCCCCGGTGGGCGCGCTGGTGCCGGCCGCGTTGCGCGCGGTCGATCGCGGCGGCGTGGTCGTCTGCGCCGGCATCCACATGAGCGACATCCCGGCCTTCCCCTACGAGATCCTGTGGCAGGAGCGCGTGGTGCGCTCGGTCGCGAACCTCACGCGGCGCGACGGCGCCGAGTTCCTTGCCATCGCGCCCCGCGTGAAGGTGCGCACGGAGGTCGAGACACTGCCACTTGAGCAGGCAAACGAGGCCTTGTCGCGGCTTCGCGACGGGCGCGTGACGGGCGCGCTCGTGCTCGTGCCGTAGCGTTCAGTCCGCCTCCGCCTCGGCCACGCGTGCGGCCTCGACCTCGGCCTCGGCCTCCGCGAGCTCGGCCTGACGGCGCCACATCTCGGCGTAGAGGCCATCCGTGGCGAGCAGCGCCGCGTGCGTGCCGCGCTCGACGACGCGGCCGTGGTCAAGCACCAGGATCTCGTCGGCGTCCATCACTGTCGAGAGCCGGTGCGCGATCACCAGCGTTGTGCGGTCGCGCGAGAGCTCCTTCAGGTTGGCCTGGATCTCGCGCTCGGTGCGGGTGTCGAGCGCGCTCGTCGCCTCGTCGAACACGAGGATCGGCGGGTTCTTCAGGATCGTGCGCGCGATCGCCACGCGCTGCTTCTCGCCGCCCGAGAGCTTGAGGCCCCTCTCGCCCACGCGCGTCTCGTAGCCGTCCGGTATCGAGACGACGAAGTCGTGGATGCGCGCGAGCCGAGCCGCCTCCTCCACCTCGGCATCCGTCGCATCCGGGCGGCCGTAGCGGATGTTGTAGCGGATCGTGTCGTTGAACAGCACGGTGTCCTGCGGAACGATGCCAAGCGCACGGCGCAGGCTGTCCTGCGTGACGGCGCGGATGTCCTGCCCGTCGATCGTGATGCGGCCGGAATCGACGTCGTAGAAGCGGAACAGAAGGCGCGAGATCGTCGACTTGCCCGCACCCGACGAGCCGACGATCGCCACCGTCGCGCCCGGCGGCACGGCGAACGACACGCCGTGCAGGATGTCGCGATCGGAGCGGTAAGCGAAGTGCACGTCCTCGAACCGCACCGCGCCCTCGGTGACCGCGAGCGCCTTCGCGTCCTGGGCGTCCGCGATCTCGCGACTCTCCGCCAGCAGGCGGAACATCGCCTCCATGTCGACGAGCCCCTGCTTGATCTCGCGATAGGCGAAGCCGAGGAAATTGAGCGGCACGTAGAGCTGGATCAGGAAGGTGTTGGCCATCACGAACTGGCCGACCGTCATCGTGCCCGCCGCCGTGCCGTACGCGGCGAGCAGCATCACCGCGGTGAGCCCAAGCGCGATGATCCCGGCCTGGCCCAGGTTCAGCATGTTCAGCGTCACCTGGCTCTTCACCGCCGCGCGCTCATAGGCACGCAACGCGGCGTCGAACCGCTTGGCCTCGTGCGCCTCGTTGTTGAAGTACTTCACCGTCTCGTAGTTCAGCAGGCTGTCCACCGCCTTGGTGTTGGCCTCCTGGTCGGTCTCGTTCATCGCGCGGCGGAACTTCACGCGCCACTCGGTGAACAGCAGCGTGAAGGTGACGTAGAGCGCGAGCGTGGCGAACACGATCGCCGCGAACTCCCACCCCAGCGCGGCCCAGATCACGATGCTCGCGAGGCCGATCTCGACCAGCGTCGGCAAGGTGCTGAACAGCGCAAAGCGCAGCACGGTTTCGATGCCACGCGTGCCGCGCTCGATCATCCGCGAGAGCCCGCCCGTCTGCCGGTCGAGATGGAAGCGCAAGGAGAGCGCGTGCAGGTGGCGGAAGGTCTTGAGCCCGACTGCGCGGATTGCCGCTTGGGCAACACGGGCGAACACGGCATCCCGCAGCTCCTGGAAACCGGAGGCGGCGAGGCGCAGCAATCCGTACCCCAGCACCAGCGCGATCGGCACCGCGATCAGCCCTTCGCGCGGGGCAAGCGCATCGACCGCGCCCGCCAGCACCAGCGGCACGGTGACGGTCGCGACCTTGGCCAGCGCCAGGAACACCAGCGCGGCGACCACGCGCATCTTCAGCGCCGGGTCGTCGGCGGGCCAGAGATAAGGGAGCAGGGTCTTCAGCGTCGCGAGATGCGACCGGCCGGTGGGCGGGGGTGAGGTCACGTGATTGGCGCTCCGTAGGTGCCCAGCATGTCGTGACGGCGGCGCCGGATCAAAGCCCCCGCCCGGCATCCCTGCCATCGCCCCTTGGCGTCCCCCGTGCTACCCGGCCGGCATGGACCTCGCCCCGTTCTTCCGCCACATCGACGCCTGCAACGACATCCCCTCGCCCGCTGGGTTCGAGCCGTTCCGGATCGAGGGACGGCCGGTGGGCTGGCTTGCGCCCGATCTCGTGCGCGCGCTCACCTACTGGCCGGCAGTGTTCCACTTCGACGCGGACGGGGTGGCGATGGCGAAGCGGATGCGCAGCCCGGGCGCGCGCTCGGATGCGCTCGCCCGGGTCTGCGAGGGCCTCGTCTCCGCCAACCTGATCCCGCGGCTGCGGTCCGAGCGCTACGACATCCGCGCCGAGCCCGGCGGGCTCAGCCTCGCCACGATCGACCGGGCCGCCGTGCCAGCCTTCGGCGTGCGCGCCGAGGGGGTGCACGTGAACGGGCTGGTGCGCCGCGCCGACGGGCTCTCGCTCTGGGTGGCGGTACGCGCGCGCGACAAGTCGATCGCGCCGGGCAAGCTCGACAACCTCGTCGCCGGCGGCATCCCGGCTGGGCTCTCCCCGGAGGAGACGCTGGTGAAGGAGGCCGGCGAGGAGGCGGGGATTCCGCCCGAACTCGCGGCAACCGCCCGGCGTGCGGGGCGGATCGGCTACGTGATGGCCTGGAACGAGCCACGCCAGGCGCGCGGCATCCGCCGCGACACCCTGCACGTGTTCGACCTTGACCTCCCCGACGGCTTCCTGCCCCGGCCCAACGATGACGAGGTCGAGCGGTTCGAGCTCTGGCCGATCGCGCGGGTGCTGGCGACCGTGCGCGAGACGGATGCATTCAAGTTCAACGTCAATCTCGTGCTGATCGATTTGTTCCTGCGCGAGGGACTGATCCCGCTCGGTGAGGCAGCGGGGCCGCTGCGCGCTGCGCTGGAACAGGGAGCCTGAGCGGCGCGCGCTTCACGTTCGCGAAACATCTCCGGTGCATCCTCCTCCGTTGCGGAGGTGAGGCGCAGCGCCTCCGCGGCACCAACGACAAAAACTGCGCGAGGAAGGAACGCTCGATGCTTCGTCGCCTGTCCACGGACACGCGCCTCGGCCTGCGTTTGGCCGCTGCCCTGGTTCTGCCCCTCGTGACCGTGCTCGTGCTGGCCATGATGCAGACCTCGAATCGCTGGCAGACAGCGGACGAGATGGGCCGGGCGAGCGAGCTTGCCCGCCTCTCGCTCCTCTCTACAGATCTCAGGAATATTCGTATTATTCTGTATTCATAATTTTATCTTTCGGTGACGAAGCTGTGAGATAGTTTGGACTCGTATGATTCGGCCAGAGGCGTTCCCTCTCGCGTCTGTGCGGACCCTCTCCCCCCAGCGTCAGCCTCTCCCCCAGCGTCAGAAGGAAGACGACGATGTCGTTCCAGAACGTCCGTGTCGTGTACAAGGTCCTCGTGCTTGTCGGGCTGCTGGTGACGGCGACCGCTGCCGTCGCCATCACCGGCAAGATCGGCCTCGGCCATCTCGCCCACAACATCGAGCGAGTTGAACAGGCCGAGAAGGCCGCGATCGCCGCCTCGGTGGCGTCGGAACGGGTGCTCGAACTCGAGGTCGCCGAGCTCGTGCTCGCCGCGAACCCGACACCGGAGCAGGTCGCCGCGGCCGAGCCGGAGATCGCCGGGATCAGCGCCGGGATCGAGCGGACGCTGGGCGAACTCCGCCAATCGGCGGACGCCGAGGCATTAGCCCTGCTGCAGCAGGCAGAGACGGCGCTGCGCGCCTATCGCGCCGGTGTCGACGAGACCATCAGTAGGGCCCGCCGGCTGGGCTCTGGCGTGACACTGAGCGAGGCGCAGCGCGAAATCGTTGACGCCGCGCTGGCTGGCCGTGTGCGCGCCAAGGCCGCGCTCGATGCCCTGCATGCTTTCGACGATCTGATGGAGAAGCGCGCGCACGACATCGTCGAGGCGTCGAACGCCGAGGCCGCGCAGCTCACCTGGGTGATGGTCGTCGCGACGGCTATCAGCGTGCTCGGCGGCCTCGGGCTCGGCTGGTGGATCGGCCGCAGCCAGATCGCCCGGCCGATCGAGCTGTCCGTCGCGCGGCTGCGGACGCTGTCCGATGGCGACACGGAGAGCCCGATCTACGGCGAGGGCCGCCAGGACGAGGTCGGCGACATCGCCGCCACCATGGCCGTCTTCCGCGACAACCTGATCCGCACGCGCGAGATGCAGGAGGAGCTCAAGCGCAAGGACGAGGAGGCGAGGCAGGAGCGGCGGCGCGCCGCGTTCGAGGCGGCGACCCGCTTCGAGGGCGAGGTCGGCGCGGTGGTGAAGGGCGTTGCGGCGTCCGCGACGGAGCTTGAGGCGACGGCGACCGGCATGGCCGCGGGCGCGGAGGAGACCTCGCGCCAGGCGACCGCGGTGGCGGCAGCCGCCGAGCAGGCGAGCGCGAACGTCCAGACCGTCGCCTCGGCCGCCGAGGAACTCTCCGCCTCGATCGCCGAGATCAGCCGCCAGGTGTCCGAGAGCACGCGGATTGCCTCCGAGGCGGTGTCGGAGGCGAGCCGCACCAACACGACGGTTGAGTCGCTCGCCTCGAGCGCCAACCGGATCGGCGAGGTGGTGCGTCTGATCAACGACATCGCCGGCCAGACCAACCTCTTGGCGCTGAACGCGACCATCGAGGCGGCGCGTGCGGGCGAGGCGGGCAAGGGCTTCGCGGTGGTGGCGAGCGAGGTGAAGAACCTCGCCTCCCAGACGGCGAAGGCGACCGAGGAGATCGGCGGTCAGATCGCGGCGGTGCAGGGCGAGACGGGGAAGGTGGTGGAGGCGATCCGTGCGATCGGGGGGACGATCGAGAAGATCAGCGGCATCGCGGCGTCGATCGCGGCGGCGGTGGAGCAGCAGGGCGCGGCGACGGCCGAGATCGCGCGCAACGTGCAGCAGGCAGCGGCCGGGACCGGGGCTGTGTCCGCCAATATCGGTTCGGTGCAGGACGCGGCGTCGGGCTCGGGCGCGGCAGCGGCGCAGGTGCAGGGGGCGGCGGCCGAACTCAGCCGCGGCGCCGAGACCCTGCGCAGCCAAGTCGAGCGCTTCCTCACGGAGATGAAGGCCGCCT
>NZ_JBHYDW010000039.1:0-29303 GCF_051860475.1 Elioraea sp.
GCGAGCAGCACCACCGGTGGCCAGGCCTCGAGGAAACGCGCCAGCGCGCCGCGCGACGGCTCGGCCGCCTCGGGCGACGGCAGGATCGCGACGGCAACGTCCTGCGGCGCCATGCTCAGCCTCCCGTTGCGCGCGCGGTGCGGAGCCGCGGGTCGATCCAGCCATAGAGCATGTCGACGATCAGGTTCGCGCACACCATGGTGATGGCGACCAGCAGCAGGATCGTCTGCACGATCGCAAGGTCGCGGTTCGAGACCGCGATCACCAGCAGCCGCCCTACGCCCGGCCAGGAGAACACGCTCTCCACCACCACCGCGCCGGCGACCAGGCTGCCGACCATGAAGCCGATGATCGTCACGGTGGGGATCGCCGCGTTCGGCAGCGCGTGGTCGGTGACGACACGGCGCCATGGCAGCCCCTTGGCCGAGGCCGCGCGGATATAGGGCTGGCCCAGCACTTCGAGCATCGCGGAGCGGGTGAAGCGCGCCAGGATCGCCGCGCCCGACAGCCCGAGCGTGATCACCGGCAGGATCGCGTGCCGCCACGACTCCGCCCCGCCCGAGGGCAGCCAGCCGAGATTGACCGCGAAGATCAGCACCAGGATCAGCGCCAGCACAAAGGACGGCACGGTGAACCCGGCGACCGAGATCACCATGGTCAGCCGGTCGGCAAGCCGGTTGCGGTTCAGCGCGGCGTAGATCCCGGCGGGAACGCCGATCAGCAGCTTCATCGCGAAGGCCGGCAGCGTGAGCGCGAGCGTCTCCGGCACGCGCTCCATCACCACGGCGAGCGCAGGCCGTCCGTCACGCATCGACTGGCCAAGGTTGCCCTGCGCGACCTGGATGAAATAGCGCAGGTACTGCTCCCACACCGGCCGGTCGAGCCCCCAGGCGGTGCGGAACGCCTCGACCGCCTCGGGCGGCGCGTCGACCGACATGATCAGCAGCGCCGGATCGCCGGAGAGGCGCAGCACGACGAAGGCGAAGGTGACGACCGCAGCGATCGTCAGGCCCGCGCGCAGCAGGCGCGAGAGGAGGTAGCGCAGCACGGGTCAGGCTGCCTTGCGCATCGCTGCGTCGCCATGCGCAAGGTGGCAGGCAACAAGACGGCCATCGGGCAGCGGCTTCAGCGCCGGTGTCTCAGTTCCGCACGCGGCGACGGCGATCGGGCAGCGCGGATGGAACGCACAGCCGGACGGCACCGCGATCGGGTTCGGTGGATCGCCCTCCAGCACGATGCGCTCGCGGCCGGCGCGCTGCCGCACCACCGGGATCGCAGAGACGAGCGCGCGGGTATACGGATGCGCGGGCTGGCGGAACAGCGCCTCGGGCTCGCCCTGCTCGACGATCCGGCCGAGATACATCACCGCCACCTCATGCGCGACCTGGCGCACCACCTTGAGGTCGTGGCTGATGAACAGGAAGGCGACGCCAAACCGCGCCTGGAGGTCCTCGAACAGGTTCAGCACCTGCGCCTGGATCGAGACGTCGAGCGCGGAGACCGGCTCGTCGGCGACGATCAGAGCAGGCTCGAGGATCAGCGCGCGTGCGAGCACCACGCGCTGGCGCTGACCGCCCGAGAGCTCGTGCGGGTAGCGGCCGGCGAGATGCGGCTGCAGCCCGACCGCGTCGAGCAGCGCAAGGACACGCTCGCGCCGTTCCGCTCTGCTCCCGACCTTGTGGATCTCCAGCGGCTCGGCGACCTGGCGCAGCACGGGCAGGCGCCGGTCGAGCGCGCCGAGCGGGTCCTGATGGATCATCTGCATGCGCTGGCGCAGGTCGCGCCAGTCGGCAGTGGCAGGCGCCGGCAGCGCCTCGCCCTCGAAGGTCACGGTGCCTGCGGTCCAGGGGATCAGGCCGAGCACCAGCTTCGCTGTCGTCGTCTTGCCGCAGCCCGACTCGCCGACCAGCGCGAGCGTGCGCGCGGGCGGCACGTCGAACGACACGCAGTCCACCGCGCGCAGGGTGGCGTGGCGGCCGAACAGGCCGGTTCGTAGCGCGTAGTGCCGCGCAAGATCGCGTGCCGAGAGCAACGCGGTCATGCAACCGCCCGTTCGCGCTCGGCCACGGCAGCCGTGCCTGGACGCAGGCAGGCGGCACGATGTCCCGAGGCAAGCAAGCGGAACGGGGGAATGGCCGCCGCGCAGGCCGACTCGGCACGCGGGCAGCGGGGTGCGAAAGCGCAACCAGGTGGCAGGCGCGTGGGCTCGGGCACGGTACCGGGGATCGCGGCGAGGCAGCGGCGCGGCCCGTCGAGATCGGGCAGCGCATCGAGCAGGCCCTGGGTATAGGGATGCTGCGGCGCATCGAACAGTCTGTCGGCCGCGGCCTCCTCGACGATGCGGCCGGCATACATCACCGCCACGCGGTCGCAGTTCTCCGCCACCACGCCGAGATCGTGGCTGATCAGCACCATCGCCATGTTGCCGTCACGGCGCAGTTCGCCGAGCAGGGCCAGAATCTGCGCCTGGATGGTGGCGTCGAGCGCCGTGGTGGGCTCGTCGGCGATCAGCAGATCAGGCTCGCCCGCAAGCGCCATCGCGATCATCACGCGCTGGTTCTGCCCGCCCGAGAGCTGGTGCGGATAGTCATCGAGCCGACGCGCCGCCGCAGGGATGCCGACACGGTCGAGCAGACGCAGCGTCTCAGCCCGCGCGGCCGCGCCGGCGAGCCCGCGATGCAGGGCCAGGGCCTCGCCGATCTGCCGTCCGATCCGATGCACCGGGTTGAGCGACGAGGCCGGGTCCTGGAAGATCATCGCGACGCGCTTGCCGCGCACGGCCTCCAGCACGCGCACGGGCGCGCCGACGAGTTCGGTGCCGTCGAGCAGCACCGAGCCGCGGATCCGCGCCCGCGATCCCAGAAGACCGAGTGCGGCGAGCCAGGTGACCGACTTGCCCGAGCCGGACTCGCCGACCAGGCCGACCGCCTCGCCGCGCGCGACCGCGAGATCGACCCCATGCAGCGCGCGTACGACGCGCCTGCCGGTATCGAAATCGACCGTCAGGCCGGCGAGAGTAACGAGTACACCCATGCCGCGCTCACGCCGGGAAGGCGAGGTTGCGCGCGCGGAAGTCCATCAGGAAGGACTGCGCCGCCTGCCAGCGGATCTCCTTGCGCTTTGCGGTGAAGGTCGCGGTCTGGTGCAGCACGGTGTAGGCTGGGTCTTCGCGCTCGGCGATCTCCAGCAGGCGCCGGAACACCGCGCGACGGCGCGCCCGGTCGGTCGAGGTCTCGAGCTCGACCGAGAGGCGGTTGAACTCCTCGTTCGTCCACTCGCCGACCTGCTGCTGCTGGCCGCGCGGCCCATGCTGGTTGGTGATCGAGGACACCGGATCGTTGAACGGCGCGGAGTTCGACCAGTCGCGCACGCCACGAGGGCTGTTGCGATCGAAGATCTGCTGCCAGTTCTCGCGCATCTCGATCTGGACGTTGAGCCCGACCGCGCGCCACATCTCCACCAGGATCTGCGCGGTCGCATTCTGGTTCGTGTAGTAGTTGTTCAACAGGCGATACGGGATCGGATCGCCGCGATACCCGGCCTCGCGCAGCAGCCGCCGCGCTTCGGCGGGATCGTAATTGGGAACGTTCCAATCAGCCTGGAACATCTCGCCGTAGTAGTCCCACTGCAGCCCCTTGGGCACGCGCGTGCGGCTGGCCCAGAGCGCCTCGACGATCGCATTGCGGTCGATCGCGTGCGTGAAGGCGCGCCGTACGCGCGGGTCCACGAGTTGCGGGTGGTTCTTGTCGAACACCGTCAGGCGGTGGTTGGTGATCAGGCTGCCCGCGACCTCGAAGCGCGGGTTGCGCTCGATCGTGGCGATCTGGTCGGGAGGGATATCGCAGGCAAAGTCGTACTCACCCGAGAGCAGGCCGTTGATGCGGCTCGCGACCTCGGGCACTTCGAGGAAGCGGATCTGGCGCGCCGGCGGCCGCCCGCCCCAGTAGGCGTCGAAGGCGGCAAGGGTGAGCGCGGTGTCGGGGCGGAACTCGGCGATCATGTAGGGGCCGGTGCCGATCGGCCGGCGCGCCCAGGCTAGCCAGGACTCGGCTTCGGCGAAGCCGCTGCGCGAGAGGATCACGCCAACATTGCGCGCGATCCGCCCTTCGAGCGTCACGTCGGGCGTCCTGTTGACAAAACGGACCACGCCCTCGCGAACGATCTCGATGCGCTCCAGCGCCGGATAGGTCCGGCGCGCGACCGCGGGGACCTCGGGCGGGGGCGCCTTGCCAGCGGCTCCCGTCGCGGTGGGGGCTGCAAACAAGGTCCCGCCCTGGCGCTGGTCCGAGCCGCCGAACAGGCGCTCAGGGCCGAAGCTGAACACCACGTCCTCGGCGGTCATGGTGTCGCCGTTGTGGAACGTCACGCCCCGGCGCAGGTCGAGCTCGACCGTGCGGTCGTCGATCCGCCGCCATGCGGTGGCAAGCCCCGGCCGCTGCGACAGGTCGCCAATCCAGTCGGTGTCGATCAGCATTTCCGCATAGGAGTTGAAGGTGCGGCTGCCGACATTCGACTGCTCGCGCGCGGTCTCCAGCGTGTTGCTGTTGGCGATCTTCTGGACCGCGATCGTCACGGTCGGGCGCTGGTCGGCCTGGCCGATCGCGAAGCGCGGCAGCGCCGCTGTGGCCATGGTTGCGCCGAGCGCGGCGCGACGTGTGATCCTGGTCATGGCAGACTCTCCCTCCTGTGCCGTCAGGCGCCGAAGCCGAGATTGTCGGCGCGGAAGTCCATCGCCCAGCCATGCGAGGCGTTCCAGCGGATGTCGCGCCGCTTGGCGGTGAAGGTCGCGGCCTGGTGCAGCACCAGGTAGCCGGGGTCCTCACGCTCGATGATCTCGAGCATGCGCCGGAACGCGGCGCGCCGGCGGGAGCGGTCGAGTGAACTCTCCAGCACCTCCACCTCGGCGTTGAACGCCTCGTTGGTCCACTCGCCCTGGAGCTGGAGCTCGCCGCGCGGCCCCATGCCCCGCACCAGCCCCGAAACGGGATCGTTGAACAGCGAGGTGTTGGACCAGTCGCGGATGCCGCGCGGGGTGGCGCGATCCTGGATCTGGTTCCAGTTCTCGACCATCTGGATCTCGACGTTCAGCCCGACCGCGCGCCACATCTCGATCATGATCTGCGCGTTCGAGACCTGGTTCGTGTAGTAGTTGTTGAGCAGGCGGTACGGGATCGGATCGCCGCGATAGCCTGCCTCGCGCAGCAGGCGACGCGCCTCGTCGGGATCGAAGCGCGGGTTGTCCCAGCCATCGATGAACATCGGCCCGTAGAACTCGAGCTGCAACCCCTTCGGCACGCGCGTGCGGCCGGACCACAGCCCCTCGACGATCGCGGCGCGGTCGATCGCATGCGTCATCGCGCGGCGGATGCGTGCATCGGCCAGCACGGGATGGGTCTTGTCGAAGGCGAGGATGCGGATATTGTTGATCGGACTGCCGAGCACCTCGTAGCGGCGGTTTCGCTCGATCGTGACGATCTGGTCGGGCGGAATGTCGCAGGCGAAATCGAACTCGCCGGACAGCAGCCCGTTCATCCGGCTTGCGACCTCCGGCACCTCCAGGAACCGGATGTGGCCCGCCGGCGGGCGACCACCCCAGTACGCGTCGTGCGGCTCCAGCACGAGCTCGACATCGGGGCGGAAGCCAGCGATGCGATACGGTCCCGTGCCGACCGGTGCGCGGCCCCAGGCCAGCCAGTTCGGCGCTGCCTCGAACGCCCGTTGAGACAGTACGACGCCGATGTTCTGCTGGATGCGCCCTTCGAGCGTCACGTCGGGGGTCTTGTTCACGAACCGCACGACACCGGGCCGCACGACCTCCATGTGCTCGATCGCGGGAAAGGTCCGGCGCCCGGTGGCGATGACCTCGGCTGGCGGTTTGCGTGCCCCGAGGGTCTCGGCGCCGAACAGGCGGGGACCGAAGCTGAAGGCGACATCCTCGGCCGACATCACCGTGCCGTCGTGGAAGCGCACGCCCTCGCGCAGATCGAACTCCACGGTGCGGTCGTCGATCCGCCGCCACGCCATCGCGAGACCCGGAATCGGCTTCAGCTGATCGCGCCAGGCGGACTCGATCAGCGTCTCGGCATAGTTCGAGTAGACGCGGTAGCCGACATTGGACTGCTCGCGCGGCGTCTCGAAGGTGTTGCTGTTGCTGATCTTCTGCACCGCGACGGTGATGGAGGGGCGCTGGTCGGCCTGGGCGATCGCGAAACGCGGCAAGGTCGCGGCGGCGGTCGCCGCCAGGGCCGCACGGCGGGTGAGGCGCATGGTCTCTCTCCTGGTCATGAGGCTCAGCCCGAAACGCCGCCCCACGCCTCGGCGCGGAAGTCCATCGCGAAGGCGGCCGGCTGCCGCCACCGGATCGCCTTTGGCTTGGCAGTGAAGGTCGCGTTCTGGTGCAGCACCGTGTAGGCAGGGTCCTCGCGCTCGGCGATCTCGATCATGCGGCGGAACACGACGCGGCGGCGTGCGCGATCGGTGGAGGTTTCGAGTTCGATGGCGAGACGATTGAACTCGTCGTTGCGCCACTCGCCCTGCTGCTGCTGCGACCCGTTCGGGCCGTGCTGGCTGGTGAGCGACGAGACAGGGTCGTTGTAGAGCGCGGAGTTCGACCAGTCGCGGATGGCGCGGGTCTCGCCCCGCTGCATGATCTGCTGCCAGTTCTCCACCATCTGGAGCTGCACGTTCAGCCCGACCGACTTCCACATCTCGACCAGGATCTGCGCGGTCGCATTCTGGTTCGTGTAGTAGTTGTTGAGGCAGCGATACGGGATCGGATCGCCGCGATAGCCTGCCTCGCGCACGAGCCGCTGCGCCAAGGCGGGGTCGTAGGCCGGCACCGTCCAGTCGGCATGGAACATCGGGCCGTAGAACTCCCATTGCAGCCCGGGCGGGACGCGCGTACGCCCGCCCCAGAGCGAGTCGACGATCGCCTGGCGGTCGATCGCATGGGTCATGGCGCGGCGGATGCGCGGGTCGGCGAGCTGGGCGTGATTCTTGTCGAATACCGTCAGCCGGTGATTGTGGATGGTCGCGCCCTGAACCTCGAAGCGTGGGTTGCGCTCGATCCCGGCGATCTGGTCGGGCGGGATGTCGCAGGCGAACTGCACCTCGCCCGACAGCAGGCCGTTCACGCGGCTTGCCACCTCCGGCACCTCGACGAAGCGGATGCGGCGCAGCGGCGGGCGGCCGCCCCAGTATTCGTCATGCGCCTCAAGCACGAGCTCGACATCGGGACGGAACTCCACGATGCGATACGGCCCGGTGGCAACCGGCTTGCGCGCCCAGGCGAGCCAGGACGCGGCGGCTTCGAAGGCACGGCGCGAGGCGACATCGCTGCCGTAGCGGCCGATCCGGCCCTCCAGAGTCACGTCCGGCACGGCGTTGACGAAGCGCACCGTGTGCGCGTTCACCGCCTCGACCCGCTCCAGCGCCGGCCAGATCCGCCGCGCGATCGCGGGCACCTCGGGGGGCGGCGCCTTGCCGCCGGCGACCGGCGTCGCTGAAGTGACGCGCAGCGTCTCGCCGGCGAGGATCGGGCCGGTGTCGCCGAACATCCGCTCCCGGCCGAAGCTGAACACCACGTCCTCGACCGTGAGCGTGTCGCCGTTGTGGAACGTCACGCCCTCGCGCAGGTCGAGCTCGACTGTGCGGTCGTCGATCCGCCGCCAGGCGGTGGCGAGCGAGGGCACCGGGCCCTGGTCGCCGAGCCAGTTGCGCCCGATCAGCCCTTCCCAGATCGAGGTGTAGAACACCCGCTCGCCGACATTGGACTGCTCGCGCAGCACTTCGAGCGTATTGCTGTTCGAGATCTTCTGCACCGC
Organism: Elioraea sp.; assembly: GCF_051860475.1. NCBI lineage: Bacteria > Pseudomonadati > Pseudomonadota > Alphaproteobacteria > Acetobacterales > Elioraeaceae > Elioraea > Elioraea sp. Next base: position 7,824 of record NZ_JBHYDW010000039.1, read on the forward strand.
TACCACGATCGACGGGCGCTGGTCGGCCTGGCCGATCGCGAAGCGGGGCAGGGTGAGCGAGCCGGCCGTGCCGGCGAGGATGGAGCGACGGGTCAGACGAGGCATGGCGGGGGGACCTCCTGTCCTGTGGGCGTCGGGGACCGTTCAGGGCGCGGGCCGTCGTTCCTCCAGCCCGTGCGGGGTGGCGCGGAAGTGGGTGAGCGTGCGTTCGGCGTGGCGCAGCCGATGGGTGAGCAGGCGTTGCGCGTAGTCCTTGATCCGCGGTGCGAGCGCCGGGTCGTCCGCGCGGTTCGAGAACTGGTGCGGATCCTCGCGCAGGTCGAAGAACAGTGGCGGCAAGCCGGCGAAGTGGACGTACTTCGCCTCCGCGTCCTGGATCACCGCGAGGCTGCAATGATCCATTGGCAGACCGAGCGCGGCCTCCGGATGCGAGTAGAACACGTCGCGGAAGTCGAACTCGTAGGTGATGGCATCGCGCCAGTCGCGCGGCGGCTCGGCCTCGATTAGCGGCAGCAGCGAGCGGCCATCGACCGCCCGCGGCACCTCGCCTCCGAGCCAGTCGAGGATGGTGGGCATCACATCGACGCTCTCGGTGAACGTATCGAGGGTGCGCCCGCGCGTCGCCTCGGCCTCTGCCCGCGGGTCCTTGACGATCAGAGGGATGCGGAAGCTCTCGTCGAAATAGCCGAGCTTGCCGAGCAGCCAGTGATCCCCAAGCTGCTCGCCGTGGTCGGAGGTGAAGATCACCAGCGTGTCGCGCCACTGATTGGTCGCATCGAGATGGTTGAACACCCGGCCGAGGCAGTCGTCGATCTCGGCGAGCATGCCGCAATAGGTCGCGCGCATCTGGCGCACCGACGCCTCGTCCAGCTCGGAGGCGAGGCCGCTCGCGCGCTGGAAGAACGAGCCTTGCGCGACCGCACCGAGATAGTGGCCGAGCAGCGGGTGCTGCGCGCCCTCCTCCTGTCGCGACTCGGCCCGGACCGGCGCCGTAACCTGCTCGGGCCGTACCATCGCGTGATAGGGCGCCGAAGCGACGAACGGCGGGTGCGGCCGGTAATAGCCCAGGTGGAGGAACCACGGCTTGCCGTTGCGCCCCTTCAGGTAGGTCAGCGCGCGCTCGGTGAAGAAGGCGCTGTCGGAGAGTTCCTTCGGAATGCGCGCCGGGCGGTCGGTGGCGCCCGGCACCGCATCCTCGCCCTCGGGCAGCCAGATGTCGGCGCGATTCGGCGGCAGCGCGTAGCCGTTCTGCGCAACCCAGCCGAAGTACCCGTCCATCCCCGGCTCAAATGCGCCGACGCTGCGGAACCCGTCCATCAGGTCGCCGAGCACGAGGAAGCGCGGATCGCGCGGCGACGTCGTCCGCGGGTCGGGCGTGGTGGTGGTGTAGCCGATCAGCGCCGGATCATAGCCGATCGCGCGCAGTGCCTGGGCAAGCGTGAAGTGGCGCCGATCGAGCGGCACGGTGTTCTGCACCGCGCGGTGGTTCATCAGATAGAGCCCGGTGAGCAGACTCGCCCGCGCCGGACCGCACGGCACCGCCGTGGTGACGTGATTGCGGAAGGTCACACCCTCGCGCATCAGCCGCCGGATGTTCGGCAGCTCGATCGGCAGCGCCGGCGAGCCCGGCATCATGTCGGCGCGCCACTGATCGACGACGATCAGCAGCACGTTGCTGGCGCGTGCGGAGGTTGCGCCGGGGGTATCGCTCATGCGCTGAGAGGTGCCAGGGCATGGTGACCTGGTGATTGCGAACGGGTGAAGCTTCGATGAAGCTCAGTTGAGCCACCGACGTCCGGCCCCGGAGGTCGCGCGGCCGAAGCGCGATCCGCGACCGCTACAATCGGCGCCTGCGTGTCGGGCGACGCGGCGCAGGGTCTGCTTCTCCGTGCTGGCCGAGACCCTGGACGCCGCAGAGGCGTACCGCGTGCGCACGATGGCCGAGACGCGGGAAGGTGCCTGGCGGTGCAGCGCCGCGGCTGGCGCACCCGGGGTCGGGGGCGCTGCGGTCTGCGCCCGGGCTGGCTGGGGGACCTGGATTCGAACCAAGGCTGCCCGGGTCAGAGCCGGGAGTTCTACCGCTAAACTATCCCCCAAGCGCCCAGCATGTGGCGCGCTTGGCGTCCCGTAGGGGATTCGAACCCCTGTTGCCGCCGTGAGAGGGCGGTGTCCTAGGCCTCTAGACGAACGGGACGGCGCCGCCCGGGGACATACAGTCCCATCCGCTGCGGATCAAGCCGCTTCGGCGTCGAGGCCGAGGCACGCCGCACGCAAGGGCGCGGAGGCGGGCACGGCGAGGCTTTGTTGACACTCGCGCGCGGCCATGATATTGATTGAACGTTCGGTCGAGAAAAACATGACCCCCCGCCGCTACCGCGCCGACCGCCGCGCCCAGACCACCGACGCCACACGACGGCGCATCGTCGAGGCGACCGCCGCACTGCACGCCGAGCAGGGCATCGCGGCGACCTCGATGAAGCAGATCGCCGCCCGTGCGGGCGTCGGCGTCGGCACCGTCTATCACCACTTCCCGAGCTACGACGACGCGATCCTCGCCTGCGGCCAGCACACGCTCGACACCGCGCCGCCACCGGGTCCGGAGATCTTCGACGGCGCGCGCACCGTGCCTGAGCGCCTCCGCTGCCTCGCCCGCGCGGTGTTCGCCTGGTATGCGCGCGTCGCCGCCTTCGAACGCGTCCGCTGCGACCAGCACCTGCTGCCGGTGCTGCACCGCTTCGTCGCCGAAGAGGAGCAACGCCGCCTTGCGCTCGCCCGCGAGGCGCTGCGCCCTGCCCGCATGACCGAGGATCGCGCGGCCGTGGCCGCCGCGCTGCTCGACGTCGCTGTGCTCCGCGCGCTCGCCCGCGCGGGCTTCACCACCGAGGACGCCGCCGACGAGGTCGCGCGCGTCATCGCCGCCGCGCTGCCGGGCGCACCCTTCCGCTGACCCGAACCCGCCGGCACGCGCCGGCAAGGAGACGCCATGGATCCCCGCGTCGCCGAGATCGCCGACGGCATCTACCGGATCTCGATCTACGTGCCCGAGATCGCCCCGCCGGCGGGCTTCACCTTCAACCAGTTCCTCGTGCTGGGCGACGAGCCGCTGCTGTTCCACACCGGCTTCCGGCGGATGTTCCCGCTCGCGCGCGCGGCACTCGCGCGCATCATCCCGCCCGAGCGGCTGCGCTGGATCACCTTCGGGCACTACGAGTCGGATGAATGCGGCGCCCTCAACGAGTGGCTCGCGATCGCGCCTGAGGCGCAGGCGGCGCATGGCCAGACCGGCGTGATGGTGTCGCTGAACGACCTCGCCGATCGGTCCCCGCGCATGTTGGCGGACGGCGAGACACTCGACATCGGCGGGCGTCGTCTGCGCTGGATCGACACGCCGCACATTCCGCACGGCTGGGACGCCGGCGTGCTCTTCGACGAGCGCACCGCCACGCTCCTCTGCGGCGATCTGTTCGCCCATGTTGGCGACGGCCCCGCGGTGACGGACGGCGACGTGGTCGGCCCCGCGATCGCGGCGGAGGAGATGTTCCGCGCCTCCAGCCTCAATCCGGGCATGGGCGCGACGATCCGCCGCCTCGCCGGGCTCGCGCCGCGTCGGCTCGCGATCATGCACGGCTCGTCCTTTGCCGGCGACTGCGCGGCCGCGCTCGGCGCGCTCGCCGAGGACTACGATCGCCGCGTGCGCGCGGCGTCCGCGTAGCGGGCCTCAGCGGCGCTTCTGTACGTAGTCCCAGAAGTCGAAGGCGAAGTCCTGCGCGGGGCGCGCCTGGAGGTGGCAGGTGAAGCACGCCTCGACCGAGGCCGGATTGCGGCGGCCGTCACCCATGAAGCGGGCGTATTCCCACTCGCCGTTGCGCTTCTCCGGCCCGTAGCGCTCCTTCTGCTGCGCGGCGACCGCGATCCAGCCAGGCACCGGGATGAACCGGCCGCCGTGATCCACCAGCAGAGTGCCCTGCGCGTCAACCCGTGCGCGCGTGTCGGCCATGATGATCACCGTGCCGTAGGGCAGCGGCTCGCCGGGCTTCGCTGCCTCGTACGCCTCGGGGTTGACGTAGAGATGGCGGATGATCTTGCGCTCCGCCTTGTCGACGGTGGCGAAGCGGATGAACCGCGACTCCCAGTCGGTCGGCAGCGTGATGTTCTGCGGCCCGGGTGTGTAGGTCTGGGCGAGTGCCAGCGTCGCGAGTCCCGCAAGACCCGCAGCGGCAGCGAGCAGGCGACACGACATGGCGCTTCTCCTCACCCGGCGGCAGGAGTGAACGCCCGGCGGCCACCTCGGCGCAAGAGGATGTCAGGCGGCCGCGGCGGTCGCGCGGCCGGCCGCGGCCAGGAACGCCTCGACATCCTCTGCGCGCGTGTTCCAGGCAGTGACGAAGCGCACCAGGTTCGGATCCTCGGGGCGGGCGCGCACCGGGAAGCCCCCGGCCGCCAGCCCGGTGCGGATACCCTCCGGCATGTGCACGAACACCTCGTTGATCTCGGTCGGGTGGATCAGCCGCACGCCGGGCAGCGCGGCAAGCCCCGCCGATAGCCGGCCCGCCGTCGCATTCGCGTGCCCGGCGTTATGGGCGGCGACGCCGGTCTCGACCATCGCCAGCAGCTGCGCCGAGAGATAGCGCATCTTGCTGAACACCTGCCCCGCGCGCAGCCGGCGCTGCCCCATGAAGCGGTTCAGCCGCTCGGCATGCGGCGAGGCGCGGAAGATCACCACCGCATCGGCGCACATCGCGCCGTTCTTGGTGGCACCATAGCTCAGGATATCGACACCGGCGCGCCAGGACAGCGCGGCCGGCGAGCAGCCGAGGCGCGCGCGCGCATTCTCGAAGCGCGCGCCGTCCATGTGCAGCACCAGCCCGCGCGCATGACAGATCGCCGCGATCGCGGCGATCTCGTCGAGCGCATAAACCGTTCCGGCCTCCGTCCCTTGCGTGATCGTGATGACGGTGGGCGGGGCCGATTGCAGCCGGTCAGGTGGCAGGGCGGCGAGCAGCCGCTCGATCGCCGCCGGATCGAGCCGGCCATGCGCGCCGTCGAGGGTGATCAGCTTGCCGCCGCCGGAGAAGAACTCGGGCGCCCCCGACTCGCTGGTGTTCACATGCGCGTTCACGTGACAGAGCGCCGCACCCGGCGGCGGCATGGCGGCGGCGAGCGAGAGCGCATTGGCGGCGATCCCGGTCGCCACGGGATGCCCATGCACTGTAGCCTCGAAATAGCTGCCGAACGCGTCGTCGAGCCGTGCCGTCACCTCGTCTGCGCCGTAGGGGGCGGCGTCCCCCTCGTTCACCGCGAGGATCGCGGCGATCACCTGCGGGCACACGGCGGTCACGTTGTCGCTGCGGAACAGCATCGCTCACTCCCGTCTTGTGCCGCGCCGGGCACGCCAGTCAGGTCACACTAGGCGCAGCGGTGGAGTGTGATCCAGGGCCTGCGCCTCGCCTGCACAGAGGCTGCGGGTCAGGGCGCGTTCTGGCGGTGCCAGTCGTCCAGATAGCCGAGGACGGTGCTCAGGTCGCTCACGTCAACGTAGCGCCGGCCGATGTCGCGCAGATTGTCGCGGTGCGGCTGCTCCTCGATGTCGCCGACGCAGTCCTCCGGCACGATGGTGCGGTAGCGGTGGCTGAAGCTGTCCACCGCCGAGGCGCGGATGCAGCCCGAGGTGTTGCAGCCGGTGACGATCACCGTGTCCACGCGCTCCTTGGTGAAGTAGTCGGCCACACCGGTGTTGAAGAAGATCGACGGCGCCTTCTTGCACACGGTCAGGTCATAGCCCGGATCGTGGATGCGCGGATCGAGGGCCGAGCTCGGGTGGTCGTGCAGGAAGGTCTCGCGCACGGCGGTGATCTTCCAGTACGGCATCTCGCGCGCGTTCATGTAGGCGGTGTTGCAGTTGGCCACCGGCACGCCGTAGCGACGCGCGACCGCCAGCAGCCTTGCCGTGTTCTCGACCGCGCGCAACACGAGCGGTGCGCCGCCGAGCGGATAGGCCGGGTCGGTGAAGGCGGTCTGGAAGTCAACCACGACGATGCCCGGCTTGCGGCCGAACCCGACCGGGATCTCGCCGTAGCTGCGCTTCGCGTAGTCGTCCATCATGGCTCCTTGTCGTGCAGCCGCGCGTGGTCATCGATGCGGGGCCGGCGCAGAACGGCGGGGGCAAACCCGGCCCCACCGCCGAGCGCCCGCCACGCGGCCGTTTCCTCGCCCGATGTGATCAGCCAGGCAAGCCCTGCCTCCCAGGCGCCCTCGACGTCGCGGGCGGAGGGCGTGGGCGCGCCCGCCGGGTGGCTGTGCCAGACGCCGACCACCGCCTCGGCCGTGCCGCGCAGCCGCCGTTGCAGCGCGAGCTGGAGCGCGGTGTCGATCTCGAACGCATCCTCGGCCGCGGCGAGGTTGCGGCTCGGCGCGAGGCCCGTGACCGCCACGCCGTCCGCGGCCGCGCGCCCGACCAGCAGCCCGCACGCCTCGCGCGGCATCGCGGCGGCGGCGAGCCGGGGCAGGGCGCGCAGCAGATCGTCCGGCACGGTGACGATCACGGTGCTCCCGGCACCAGCCGGCCGAGCACGCGATGCGTCGCCGGATCGACGATCACGATCCGGTCCTCGGCGCCGCCGCCGGTCACGTGGACGGCCAGCCGGTCGCCCGCGGCGGCGATGCCGAGGATGCGGCTGCCGGCGGGCTCGCCCAGTCCGGCGATCGAGGGCGGGGCGGGGCGGTTGCCGAGACGGTTGGCAATCGTCATCGCAAGCACCACCGTGCCGGCCACGATCAGCACGCCCATGATGATCACCGCCGCCTTCAGCACCCGCATGCCCGACCCGTCCATGACCCCCGACCAAGCTGCCACCGTCCGCGCGATGGTGGCGGATCGCGCCGCCGCCGGCCAGCGGCTCGACCGCTGGCTTGCCTTGGTGTTCCCGGAGCTCTCGCGCTCGCGCGTCAAGGCGCTGATCGAGGCCGGGCAGGCGAGCCGCGACTTCACGGTGACGCGCGATCCTTCCGAGCCGGTGCGCGCCGGCGCGACCTACCGGCTGGGCGTGCCCGCGCCGGCGCCGGCCGCGCCAGCGGGGCAGGCGATCCCGCTCACGGTGCTGTACGAGGACGCCGAGCTGATCGTGATCGACAAGCCGGCGGGGCTGGTGGTGCACCCAGCCCCCGGCAACCCCGAGGGCACGCTCGTGAACGCGCTGATCGCCCATTGCGGCGACAGCCTTAAGGGGATCGGCGGCGAGGCCCGGCCCGGCATCGTCCACCGGCTCGACAAGGATACCTCGGGCGTGATGGTGGCGGCCAAGACCGAGCGCGCGCACCACGCGCTGTCCGCAGCCTTCGCGCGGCGGGACCTGGAGCGCGCGTATCTCGCGCTGGTCTGGGGCGTGCCCGCCAGCGCCGAGGGGCGAATCGAGGCACCGATCGGCCGCCACCCGGTGGACCGCAAGCGCATGGCGGTGATGCCGCGCGGCAAGCCCGCGGCGACCCGGTACCGTGTCCTGCGCGCCTTCGGCACGGCGGCGGCGCTGCTGGAGTGCCGGCTCGAGACCGGGCGGACGCATCAGATCCGGGTGCATCTCGCCCACCTCGGCCACCCGCTGGTGGGCGACCCGGCCTATCTCCGCCGCCTGCCCGCGGCGGCGCGCGCGCTGGACCCGACGCGGCGGGCCGAGCTGACCGGCTTTCCGCGCCAGGCGCTGCACGCCACGAGCCTCGGCTTCGCCCACCCCGTAACCGGGGCGGCACTGCGCTTCGAATCCCCCCTGCCGGCGGACATCGCCGGCCTGATCGACCGGCTGGCCGATCAGCCGCCGTGATGATCCAAATCAGGACCGCGTGGGTCCGGTTGCTTGCGGAGCGTGCCCGAGTTGGGGCAGCATAAATGCGTTGGCACTTGGTGGGGGAGAGTGCCATCACGCCCGCGTGACGGTCCTGTCGCCGGTTCGTGACCACCCGGGGAACCGGGCCGTGACAGAGTGCGGAGTGTCCATTCCCCCATCGGCGCGCCGGCGCCCGGCGTCCGTCCGAGCAGAGAGAGGTCCATGACAGCGTCCTACGCGATCCCTGTGGCTCCGGAAGGCAACCTGACCCGGTATCTGCAGGAGATCCGCAAATTCCCGATGCTGGCCCCCGAGGAGGAGACCGCGCTCGCGCGTCGTTGGCGCGACGAGGGTGACCTCGCGGCGGCGCACAAGCTCGTCACCAGCCATCTGCGCCTGGTCGCGAAGATCGCGATGGGCTACCGCGGCTACGGCCTGCCAGTGGGCGAACTGATCTCCGAGGGCAATGTCGGCATGATGCAGGCGGTGAAGCGGTTCGATCCGGATCGCGGCTTCCGCCTCGCAACCTACGCCATGTGGTGGATCCGCGCCGCCATCCAGGAATACATCCTGCATTCCTGGTCGCTGGTGAAGATGGGGACCACGGCAGCGCAGAAGAAGTTGTTCTTCAACCTGCGACGGCTCAAGGGCCAGATGCAGGCGATCGAGGACGGCGACCTCAAGCCCGAGCAGGTCGCCAAGATCGCGCGTGCGCTCGACGTGCCCGAGCAGGACGTGATCTCGATGAACCGTCGGCTCGCTGCCCCCGACCACAGTCTGAACGCGCCCGTGCGCGCAGAGAGCGAGGGCGAGTGGCAGGACTGGCTGGTCGACGACAGCGAGTCCCAGGAGGAGACGCTCGCCGAGGCCGAGGACATGGGCCAGCGCAAGGCGCTGCTCGACAAGGCGCTCGGCACGCTGAACGAGCGCGAGCGGCACATCTTCATCGAGCGCCGGCTGAAGGACGAGCCGACCACGCTCGAGGACCTCTCGCAGCAATACGGCATCAGCCGCGAGCGGGTGCGCCAGATCGAGGTGCGCGCCTTCGAGAAGGTCCAGAAGAGCATGAAGGCGCAGATCGCCGAGCGCCGCGCCGGCGCGCCCGCCTGACCCACCGGGACGGGCCCGGCGCGTCGACTCAGCGGGGCGGGCGCTCGACCTCGACGCCCCAGGTCTCGCGCAGCGTCGCGCGGCGCTGCTCCAGCGCCTGCACCGAGCCGTAGGCGCGCGCCTCCAGCACCGCCAGCACGGCCCAGGCGAGCACCTGCGGCAGCAGGAAGCCGATGACCGCCGCCGCGTAGGCGAGCGGCAGGGTCTCCATCCGCCCCAGGATCGCGGCAAGCGTCATCAGGTCGTGGCCTTCGAGCCAGAGCGCGCGGATCGAGGGCAGCAGCCCCGCGAGATTGAGCGCGAGCACCGTGCGCGCGGTGCCCCGTCCGGCAGAGCGGTCCACCGCCAGCGCAACGGCGGCCGGGAACAGGCCGATCGCCAACAGGAGCCCGGTCGGCAGCGCGATTCCGAGCACCGCGCCGGTGGCGACGCCAAGGCCCCAGAAGCCGAGCGGCGTGCGCGCCGATCCCTGCGCCTTGGCGGGCGCCTTCGCGGCCTTCGCGGCACCGGCCATGGCTCAGTGCCCCGCCACGGAAAGCAGCGTCAGCGCCAACACGACAAGCGCCGCACCCTGGGCGATCCCGCCGCCGATCCGGGACGCTTCCGCGGCGCGCCGGCCGCGCCCCGCCGCGACCGCCGCGATCGCCCGCGCGGCCTCGGCCGACGACAAGGCGGCGGCGGCGAACCCGGCCTGGTCGCGCTGCCGCAGGCCAGGGTCCGCCAGCAGCCCGTACAGGGACCCGAGGTCACCCGACGCAGCGACGCGCGACAGCTCCGCCACCGCCCGTTCGCGCCGGGCCTTCTCGTGCCAGCTCCGCGCCATCGGCGCGGCCAGGTCGCCGAGCACCCGACCGAGCGCAGGCATCGCCCCGCCCCGATGCATCCGCTGCAGGGCGGCGAACACCCCGATTGCCGAGACCGCAGCCTCCGCCACCGACCCGGATTCGCCCGCCGCCGCGAGTTCGCCGTCGAGCCGCCCATCCACATGCACCGCGATGAATGCGGCGATGTGGCGGTCGAGCGGCAGAGTGCCGGCCGGCAGTGCCGGCGCCGCGGCCTCAAGCGCGCGCAGCAGCGCCGGCAGCGTCGTCGCCATGCGCCCGCCGAGCAGCGGCGAGAGGCAGGGCAGCGCCGGGTTGAGCTGGTACAGCAGGCGTTCCGTCCCCGACCCCATGGCCGAGGACCGACGGATCAGCCGGTACTGACGGGACATCCGCTCCAGCGCGACCGGATCGACGTACCGATCGCCGCAGGCCGTGGCCCAGCCGCCGATCGCAAGGCTGTCGATCAGGTCCTCGAGATCGCCGAGCGCCAGCGGATGATCCCCCCGCGACAGGACCGCCTCGGCAAGCACCGGGCCGAGCGCGTCGGGCATCAGCGCGGTGCCGCGCCAGAACATTGGCGCGCGCGGATCGACCAGGGCGATCGTGCGGCAGAGCAGCGTGTCGAGCACCAGCGGATCGACCGCGCCGGTTTCGTCCTCGATCGCCTCGCGCAGCCGGGACGCGAGCTGGCCGTCGCCGAGCGCGCGCTCGATCCAGACCGCGACCGCGCCGCTGCGCACGGCCGCGACCCCTTCGGCCCAGTGCGTGCCGAGCGTCGCGGCGAGGCTGTGGATGTCGCGCGGCTGGGCCGGGCCGACCGGCAGCGGTCGGGTCGCCTTGCGGACCGGCCGGGCGCTCACCGAGCGGGTGCGCGCCGAGCCGGGCCAGCCGGCGAGCTCGGCCGGGCTCGGGCGGTGGTCCGGATCCTCGGCCAGCAGGCCGCGCACCAGCGTCACCAGGCCGCCGGGCAGGCGATGCTCGGCCAGGATGGCGACGAGACTGCCGCGTTCGAGCTTTGCCCGCGTCGCGGACGCGTCGTCGAGGCCGGCCATTGGCCACACGCCGGTCGCGAGCGCGACCAGCGTGACGCCGAGCGCAAAGAGATCGTCGCCCATCGTCCCCTCGCCGCGGCCGATCGGCAGGCACAGCGCCGAGGAGGGCGGCTCGACCACGGCGGGCTGGGCGAAGGCTGCCGGCAGCGCCCAGGCCTCGCCGAGCATGGCGGGACCGCCGGAGGTCGGACGGAACAGGTTGTCGGGGCGGATGCCGCGATGGACGATGCCGAGATCGCCGAGCGTCGACAGGACCATGCCGATCGGGCGGACCACGTTCTGGATCAGGTCCCCCTCGCGCAGCGGCGGTCGGCGCTCGTCACGCGGCAGCAGCGGCGGGCCGGGGGGCAGGGGATAGACGATCAGCCGCGCCTCGCCGCCGTCCCACGCCACCACATCCTGCCCGAGCGGCCGCATCAGGTGGGGGATGTCGTCCTCCATCACCAGCCGCTCGATCGCGCGCAGCCGAGGCGGGTGTTGGGTGCGGCAGACCACGGCAAGGCCAGGTGGGGCGTCGGCCGCGAGCGGGCGCGCGGTGAAGGCGTTCAGTCCGCCGCCGACCACGCCGCGCACCGGGCTCAGCGGATCAATGGCGTGATTGCCGATCCTCGGCTGTCCTCCGCTCGCCATTCGACTCTCCCATCCGCGCCTTCCCACACACTGGCGCATGACGGTTGACCCGACGTTAAGGACGGCGCGTGGGTCAGTCCGCGAACGGGTCGCGCATCACGATGGTGTCGTCGCGCTCGGGGCTGGTGGAGAGCAGCATCACCGGCGCCTCGACCAGTTCCTCGATCCGGCGGACATACTTGATCGCCTGCGCCGGCAGTTCGCCCCAGGAGCGCGCGCCGCGGGTCGAGCCGGACCAGCCCTCCAGCGTCTCGTAGATCGGCATCACGGCCGCCTGCGCGCCGGGTGCCGCCGGCAGGCGCGAGAGGCGTTCACCGTCCAGCGCGTAGCCGACGCCGATCCTCAGTTCCCCGAGCCCGTCCAGCACGTCGAGCTTGGTCAGCACCAGTGCCTCGATCCCGCCGACCTTCACCGCCTGCCGCACCATCGTCGCGTCGAACCAGCCGCAGCGCCGGCGCCGCCCGGTGACGGTGCCGAACTCGTGGCCGCGATCACCGAGCAGCCTTCCGGTGTCGTCGGTGAGTTCGGTGGGGAAGGGGCCGGAGCCGACGCGCGTGGTGTAGGCCTTGGCGATGCCGAGGACCCGGCCGATCGCGGCCGGGCCGATCCCGGCGCCGCCGGCGGCATTGCCGGCCACCGTGTTGGACGAGGTCACGTAGGGGTAGGTGCCGTGATCGACGTCCAGCATCACCGCCTGGGCACCCTCGAACAGGATGCGCCGGCCCTCGGCGCGCGCCTGGTCGAGGCGCTCCCACACGGGTTCGGCGAAGGGCAGCAGGCGGGGGGCGAGGGACAGCAGGTCGGCAAGCAGCGCCTGCTTGGAGAATGGTTCAGCACCAAGGCCTTGCAGTAGGGTATTGTGGTGCAAGAGCAGGTCGTCGAGCTTCGCGGACACCGTCTCCGGCTCGGCGAGGTCGCACAGGCGGATCGCGCGGCGACCCACCTTGTCCTCGTAGGCGGGGCCGATCCCGCGCCCCGTGGTGCCGATCTTCGCCTCGCCGCGCGCAGCCTCGCGCGCCCGGTCCAGCGCGGGATGCAGCGGCAGGATCAGCGGCACGGTCTCGGCGATGCGCAGATTGGCCGGCGTCACCGCCAGCCCCTGCGCCGTCACCCTGTCGATCTCGGCGAGCAGGGCGTGCGGGTCGAGCACCACGCCGTTGCCGATCACGCCGAGCTTGCCGCGCACCACGCCGGAGGGCAGCAGGGAGAGCTTGTAGGTCTCGTTGCCGACTACCAACGTATGCCCGGCGTTGTGGCCGCCCTGGAAGCGCACGACGATGTCGGCGCGGCTGGCCAGCCAGTCGACCACCTTGCCCTTGCCCTCGTCGCCCCACTGGGCGCCGATCACCGCGACATTGGCCATGGAGTCAGTCCTCGAGCGGGATGGCCTCGCCGCCCCGGGCGAGGTGGGTGCAGGCGAGCCGGCGCGCCTCCGCATCCGGATCGTCCACCGGGCCAAGCGCGCCGACAGTGGCGAAGCCGGCTTCGCGCAGACGCGCCGCCTCCGCCGCCGGCGTGCCGGCGGGGACAAACACGCGCGGACGGGTCGGGCGCGGACGCGCTGCGGTCAGTGCCGCGTCCGGGTACAGCGTGACGCCGGTGGCCGGCTCCTCACCGGCGCGGTAGCCGCCGCCACGGCCGAGCTCGTCCGCCAGCGCCGCCGAGAAGATCGAGAAGGCGACGTTGCGGTGATAGCGGAGACCGCGGAACTCCAGCGGATCGGCGGTGAGCCGGATCGCACGGTCGCGCGCGCGCACCGCCGCCACGGTGGCGGCAAGCCGGTCGGCGAGCGCCCGGGCGGGCGTCGGCAGGGTGGCGGCGGCCAGCGCCTCGAGCGCCCGGTCGGCCGCGCCGGCGGCGTGCAGCAGCTCGTCGAGCGTGTCCGCGATCGGGCCGGCGAGTGCTGCCACCTCGGCCGCGTCCTTGCGGTCGAGCGCGTGGCGGAGTGCCGCCTCGCGGTCGGGTGGCAGGCCGAGCGGCGCGAGCAGCTCTTCGGCGAGCGTAGGCAGCATCAGGTCGAAGCTGACCGAGGGTACGCCGAGCTCCGCGAGCGTCTCCGCCGCGACCGCGATCACCTCGGCGTCCGCCTCGGCGCAGTCGGCGCCGATCAGCTCGATCCCGACCTGGGCGAACTGGCGCGCGGCGCGCAGCTCCGAGGCGCGCACCCGCAGCACCTGGCCCGAGTATGAGAGCCGGAGCGGGCGCGGGGCGCGGCCGAGCCGCACGGCGGCGATGCGCGCGACCTGCGGGGTGATGTCGGCGCGCAGCCCCATCATGCGCTGGCTGACGGGGTCCATCAGCCGGAAGGTGACGTCGGCGGTGGCAGCCCCCGAACCGCCGAGCAGCCCCTCCTCGAACTCCAGCAGAGGGGGCTTCACGCGCTCGTAGCCGTGCGCGGCGAACACCGCGCCCATCGCCTCGATGGCGGCAGCCTCGGTTTCGGCGTCGGGCGGCAGGAGGTCGCGCAGCCCAGGCGGCAGCAGCGCGATCGCGGCGGGATTGGTCATCGGCGCCGCGTCTAGCAGGGTTTGGCGCGGCTGGTGAGGGGGCACGGCGCCCGAGCTCACGATGTCCGGGACGATCCGCGGCTCGATGGCGGCTGCCCGGGCTAGAACGGTCTTTCGGCTTCCAGCGACGCGGTGGCGTGATCCATCAGGTTGCGGCGATGACCGGAGCCGATCATGGCGTTGCGGCGCGAGCGTCCTCGGTCCGCTGACGGCGGCGCACGGACCGCGGTGCCGCGCGGGCACTGGTCGCGCGCACCGTCCTCGCCGGGCTGCGGATGGACGGCGCGCGCCGTGCCCGTTGGATCAGGCGATGAGCGGGGCCGCAATTCCCTGGCAGGTCTGCCAGCAGCCCGCGCCCGGCAGCGGTCCACACCTCCACGAGCGCCGTCCCGACGACTGCGGCGCCTGCCTCGGAACACGGCCGCTGCGGACAGAGCGTGGGAAAGCGTCTAGAACGGCCCGCCGGCACCCGGCGTGCGTCCGCCGCCGTCCCCCGGCGAGAACCGGCCGATGTTCCCGAACAGCAGCTGGAAGAAATTGCGGTCGTTGCCCGGCGTGGGCGTGACGCGCGAGACCGGCGTGACGTCGGTGGCGTCATCGAGGCCGAGGGTCTCGACCTTCTGCACCACGCCGCGGTCGTCGAACCGGATCGCGACCACGGTCTGCTGGTCGACGGCCTGCGTCCGCCCGACCCGGTTGCGCGTGACGCTGCTCACGTAGAACCACGCGTCGTCGCCGAACGGTGCCGTGACCGATGGCGAACCGAGCAGGGCGGCGACGTCGGCGCGGGTCTGGACGCCCGGGACGATCTCGTCGATCTGATGGGTCTCGACGCGATGGCCGCGCGGATCGACCGTCGGTTCGACGATGCCGCAGCCACCGAGCATCCCGATGACCGCCAGCGCCGCCGCGGGACGGGTGCGAACTGCTCTCATGACCGGGCTCCGACTCCCTCGCCCCGTCGCGGTTCCGATTGACCCGGACCGTCGGGATGCCATCTGATCGGGTGCCACACTCCGGCCGAGCCTGTCAATCGACGCCCATGCCGCTCTCCCGCCTGTTCCGCCGCCGCCCCTTCGAACGCGAGGGCTATCTGCTCTACGGCGCGGCCGTGGCAGCGGCGCGCGACCGCGCTTGGTATCTCGAGCTTGGCGTCCCGGACACGCTGGACGGGCGGTTCGACATGGTCGCGCTGTTCGCCTTCCTGGTGATCGAGCGGATGCGCGAGGAGCCGGGCGAGGACCCGAAGCAGCTGTCGCAGGCCGTGTTCGACGCGATGTTCTCCGACATGGATCAGAACCTGCGGGAGATGGGGGTGGCCGATCTGGGGGTGGGGAAGCGGGTGAAGCGGATGTGGGAGGCGTTCCACGGTCGCGCGACCGCCTACACGGCCGCGCTCGGTGCCGCCGACGACCGGCTTCTGGTCGAGGCGCTGTCGCGCAATGTCTGGCGCTCCGTCGAACCGGTGGCCGCAGGGTCCCGGCTCGCGCAGGCGATGCGGCGGCAGCGCGCGCAGCTTGGCGCGCAGTCCTTCGCCGCGTTCCGCCGGGGCGAGGTCTTGTTCCTGCCCGCCGCGGAGGCGCTCGCGTGACGCCGGCGCCGGAGTTCTCCCGCCCCGTCGAGGTGGCGCGGCTGCGCACGGGCGGCGAGACGATGGAGATCGCTGCCAGCCCCGCGGAGTGCGAGGCCGTGGCGCGCCGCCTCGGGATCGAGGCGGTGGCCGCGCTGGAGGCCAGCGTGCAGCTTGTGCCTGTGGGCGCGGGCGTGGTCGACGCCGCGGGCACGATCCGCGCGCGCCTCACCCAGACCTGCGTCGTCTCGCTCGATCCCTTCGAGCAGGCGCTGGAGGTGATGCTTCGGCTGGTCTTCCGTCCGGGCACCGAGGCCGATCTCGCGGCCGACCAGACGGTCGATCCCGAAACGGAGGACGAGGTGCCCTATGCGGGTGGGCGGTTCGATCTTGGCGACTCGGTGGTCGAAACGCTGGCGCTCTCGCTGGACCCTTGGCCGCGTCGGCCCGGCGCGGTGCTCGAGCTGCCGCCGCCGGACGAGCCCGCGCCGGACGGCCCGTTCGTGGCGCTCGCACGCCGCCGCAAGGGCTGAGACGCCCGCTCTGCTCCGCGCGCGGCCCTGGCCGCCGTGCCGCGGGAGGACATGTAACTTTACGGGGGTGCGGGCGTCTGCTAGTCAGCCGCGACCACCCCGTTTCCATTTTGTGACAAGGCGAGGCCCGTGCCATGGCGGTCCCGAAGCGCAAGACGTCCCCATCCCGGCGCAACATGCGCCGGTCGCACGAGGCCCTCGGTCGCGAGGCGCATGCTGAGTGCCCGAACTGCGGCGAGCTGAAGCGCCCGCACCATGTCTGCCCGTCCTGCGGGCACTATGACGGGCGCGAGGTCGCGCCGGCCGGCAAGGCCCTGAAGGCGGTCGTCCGTCCCTGACGGGACGGCGCGGCGTCCCCCGGCGCCCTTCCCGATGACGCGGAACCTCCCGCGGTGAGCGCCTCCGGTGTCCTCGCGATCGACGCGATGGGCGGCGATCGTGCGCCCGAGATCGTGATCGAGGGCCTCGAGATCGCCGCCGAGCGTCACCCGGAGGTCCGCTTCCTGCTGTTCGGCGACGAGGCGCGGGTGGCGCCGCTGCTCGCCTCGCACGCGCGCGCGCGCGCGGCCTGCACGCTGCGCCACGCGCCCGAGGTGGTCGCGAACGAGATGAAGCCGACCGCGGCACTGCGGCTGCGCGGCGCCTCGATGCGGCTCGCGATCGAGGCGGTCGCTGCGGGCGAGGCCGAGGGCGTGGTTTCGGCCGGCAACACCGGCGCGCTGATGGCGCTCGCCAAGATCGTGCTGAAGACGCTCGCGGGTATCGACCGGCCGGCGATGGCCGGGATCGGCCCCTCGGCGCGCGGCGACTTCGTGATGCTCGATCTCGGCGCGAACGTGCAGTGCGACAGCCGCAACCTGGTGGAGTTCGCGGTCATGGGCGAGGTGTTCGCCCGCACCGTGCTGGGGCTGAACCAGCCCTCGATCGGCCTCCTGAATGTCGGTGCCGAGGAGCTGAAGGGCGACGAGCGCGTGCGCGAGGCGGCCGAGGTGCTGAAGGCGAGCCCGATCGCGCCGCTGTTCCACGGCTTCGTCGAGGGCCACGACATCGCCGCCGGCACCGTCGACGTGGTCGTGACGGACGGCTTTACCGGCAATGTCGCGCTGAAGACCGGCGAGGGGACGCTCAAGCTGGTGCGTGACCTGCTGCGCGAGGTGTTCGCCTCCTCGATCGCGGCCAAGCTCGGCTATGTGCTGGCTCGGCCCGCGCTCGAGCGGCTGCGCGAGTGGCTCGACCCGCGGCGCTACAACGGCGCGGTGCTGGTGGGCCTCAACGGCGTGGTGGTGAAGAGCCATGGCGGCACGGATGCGCTCGGCTTCGCGCACGCGATGGACCTCGCGATCGACATGGTGCTGCACCGGTTCAATGCGCGGATCCGCGACGAGCTGACGCGCATGCGCCCGGCCGAGGCGCAGGCGCCCGTTCCCTCCGCGATGGCAGGCTGAGATGAAGACCGAGACCGCGCGCGAGGCCCTGCGCACCACGGCGATCCGTTCGGTGATCGCGGGCTATGGCGGGTATCTGCCTGCACGCGTGGTCACCAATGCCGAGCTGTCGCAGCGCCTCGACTCCTCGGACGAGTGGATCGTCGAGCGGACGGGGATCCGCGAGCGCCGGATCGCCGCTGAAGGCGAACTTGCCTCGGATCTGGGCGCGGCGGCCGCGCGCGCGGCGCTGGCGGATGCCGGCATCGAGCCGCGGGAGGTGGACGGGATCGTGCTCGCGACCTCCACCCCTGATCAGACCTACCCTGCCACAGCGGTGCGGGTTCAGGCCAAGCTCGGGATCAACCGTGGCTTCGCCTTCGACGTCGCGGCCGTCTGCACGGGCTTCATCTACGCGCTGTCGGTGGCCGACGCGATGCTCCGCGCCGGGCACGGCCGGTGCGTGCTGGTGATCGGCACCGAGGTGAACTCCCGCATCCTCGACTGGTCGGACCGCGGCACCTGCGTGCTGTTCGGCGACGGCGCCGGGGCGGTGGTGCTGCGCGCGGCCGAGGGTGCAGCGGGCGGGTCGGGCCCGGGCGTGCTGTCGACCCACCTCCATGCGGACGGGGCGCACGCCGACATCCTCTACGTCGATGGCGGCCCGGGCAGCACCGGCACGGTCGGCCATGTCCGGATGCATGGCCGCGAGGTGTTCCGCCACGCGGTCGCCAAGCTCTCGGCCGTCGTGGACGAGGCGCTGGCGGCGAACGGGCTGGATCACGCGGCGGTGGACTGGCTGGTGCCGCACCAGGCGAATCTGCGCATCATCGAGGCCATGGCGAAGAAGCTGCACCTGCCGATGCAACGCGTCGTCGTGACGGTGGACCGCCACGCCAACACCTCGGCCGCCTCCATCCCGCTGGCGCTTGCCGAGGCACGGACGGACGGGCGGCTGAAGCCCGGCCAGCTCGTGCTGATGGAGGCGATCGGCGGCGGGCTGACCTGGGGCGCGGCACTCGCACGGGTCTGATACGGTTGCGACCCGATCGTGGGCGACGCACCTAACCATCTGAGTTTTCGCCATTCATTGACGGCGCCCGGGTGCGGCTGTTAGCGTCGCGCGGATGTGAGGACAGCACGAGCAAGGGGCGTGGATGGCCGGGCAGACGGTGACCCGCGCGCAGTTGGCCGAGTCGGTCTACGAGCAGGTCGGCTTGTCGCGCAACGAATCCGCGCAGCTTCTTGAGACGGTGCTGGAACTCTTGGCTGGCGCCCTGGCCTCGGGCGAATCTGTGAAGATCAGTTCGTTCGGCACCTTCGCGGTGCGCCAGAAGGGCCGGCGCATCGGGCGCAATCCGAAGACCGGCGTCGAGGTCCCCATTCTGCCGCGCAAGGTCCTGGTGTTCCGGCCAAGCCAGGTACTGAAGGCGCGGATCAACGGCCAGCCGGTGCCGGTCGGCGACGACGCATGAGCCCGGGCGAGCAGGACGGCGCCGACCGTCCGCGCGGCCGCAAGGCCCCCTCGGCCTTCCGCACGATCAGCGAGGTCGCCGACGAGCTTCACATCCCTCAGCACGTGCTGCGGTTCTGGGAGACCAAGTTCCCCCAGCTGGCGCCGCTGAAGCGCGGCGGCGGGCGGCGCTACTACCGGCCCGAGGACATCGAGCTGCTGCGTCGGATCAGCGACCTGCTCTACATCCAGGGCTATACGATCAAGGGCGTGCAGCGGCTTCTGCGCGATGGCCCCGCCGAGGATGAGGCCGCGATCGCCGAGGCTGAGCGCGCGGCGGAAGTGCCCGAATCCGGCCGGCCGCAGCTGCCGTTGCCCGGGCTGCCGGCGGGGCCGGAGTCGGGGCGGGCAGCGGGACCAAAGCCGGTGGTCCGCGTGCGGGCCGAAGGAGCGCCCGCGGGCGCGTCGCCTGCTGCTGACCCGCGCACGGCCGAGCGGCTCGCCTCACTCAGGGCCGCACTCGCCGAGGCCATCCAGGAGCTCGGTGCGATCCGCGACCTGCTCGCCCGGACGGGCCGCCGTCGCGGTTGACTTCCCTGCCCGCGCGCGCGATGTCACGCGAGGCGTCGGAGCGTAGCGCAGCCTGGTAGCGCATCAGTCTGGGGGACTGGGGGTCGTGGGTTCGAATCCCGCCGCTCCGACCAGCTTTTCCCTCAGTTTTTCAGGTATTCGAGTCCCCGGCCTGACGGCCCGGTTGCTCAACCGTTGCATATCTTTCTCAGCCCGATCAAGCGCCGCGATCGCCCCGTGCGCCACGTCAAATCGGCGCGGCAGGTAGGTATCGAGGATTTTCTGGCATTCCTCGATCCGGTGGCCGGACACCGCGGCGATCTGCGCCGTCGTCGCGCCGGCCCGCGCCATCGCGACAATCGCGGTCCGCCGCAGGTCGCGCGCCTGCAAGCCGCGGATCAAGGTCTTGTGAACCCCCGCCTTGTCGAGCCCGGCGCGGAAGCCCTCGCGGGCGATGCGCCGATTCGCACGGCACACGGTCGCGGCCCAGGCACGGGTGAAGTTGCGCCGGTTCCAGGGGCCGCCGCGCGGCGCCGGCACCACCGGCCCGGACTCGCGCCAGCTCGCGCGGAGCTCGGTTTCGAGACGGGCCGCCGCCGGCACCGCCACCAGCTCGCCCGTCTTCGCCTGCCGCAGCGTCAGCACGATCCGCCGCCCGCGCCGCTCGAACTGCGACCAGTCGAGCGCCAGCACGTCCGACACGCGCTGCGCGGTGTAGAGCATCAACAGGAAGGCGCGGCGCATGGCCGGTTCGGCGACGCTCAGGAAGGTCTCGATCGCCGCCGGCGGCCACACCGCCTTGCGCGGCGGGCGCGCCGGCAGGCCGGGGCGGAGCGCCGGGTTATGCAGGATCAGCCCGGTATCGACGGCATACTGCATCACCTGGCGCAGCACGCTCAGGGTGTGGCGCGCCTTCACCGGGGTCGCCGCGGCGAGCTTGTCGCGCAGCTTGATCACGACGGGGCGCGTGATCGCCTGGACCGGCAGGGCGCCGAAGCGGTCGCGAAGCTGGTCGAGATAGGCGCGGTCCAGCGTGCGCGTGCGCGGCGCCTTGGCCGCGAAGGTCGGGGAGGCAAGCCAGCCGCGCGCGACCGCCTCGAACGATCCCGGCGCCGGCCCGCCACCCGTCTCGGCCTCCTCGTCCATCTTCGCCGCCAGCACGAGCGCGGTGGCGAGGTCGTTGCCGAGCAACAGCCCGCTGCGGCGGTGGTAGTAGTCAACCCGCTTGATCGAGCCGTCGGGGTTGCGGCGGATCACCTTGTTCAAGCCGGTCGTGCGCTTCCTCGGCATGGTGATCTAGTCCCGCATCGCCGCCGCCATGGCCTTGGCCTCGGCCGCCTTCAGGGGATCGAGGGGCGAGCCCGCCTCGGTCCTGCCGGACAGCATGAGCGCGTCGGCCGCCTTGTCGAGTGCCAGGCGATCCCAGGTGAGGGTGCGCGAGCCGCGGCGGATCGGTGGCGGCCACATCCCGGCGGCCACCTCGGCGCGGAACGTGTCGGCCGAGACGCCGAGATAGGCCGCGGCCTGGTCGGCGCGCAGGAAGCGGGGCGGCAGCTCAGACATTGCCGTGGCCCCCTGCCATCGCCGTGAGCCGATTGGCGAACTGGTCCAACGCCGCGGCGATCGCGCCCTCACACACGGCCGCGTCGCCATCGTCGCGCACGGTGTCGCGCGGGATCCCCAGGAGCGTGTCGCGCAGCTCGCGAATGCGCGGAACCAGCGTCGCCGCGATCAGCGATCGCTCGACCAGCTCGCCCCGCCGGGCCGCAAGGTCGAGCTCGGCCCGCTCGGCCTGGGCGCGTAGCAGCCGCGCCCGCTCAGCCGCAGCGCCATCCACGTCAGTCCCGCGCGATGTATCAACGTTCTCGGCGCGCCACATTTCCGCCTCGGCGAGGTCCACACGGCCGTCCGGAAGTACCGGCATTCCACGCGCGATGTATTGAGACACTCTCGCCTTCGTCACATCCCAGTATCGCGCGAGCTCTGATTT
>NZ_JBHYDW010000040.1:0-29114 GCF_051860475.1 Elioraea sp.
GCCCTTGGCCCCCGCGGTTCTCGTCACGCCGCCTGCTTCGCCAGATGCCCCCGCGCCACCAGCGTCTCGGCGATCTGCACCGCGTTCAGCGCCGCGCCCTTGCGCAGGTTGTCGCTGACGCACCAGAACGCGAGCCCGTGCGGCACGGTCGGGTCCTTGCGCAGGCGGCTGACGAACACCTCGTCCTCGCCGGCGGATTCCACCGGCGTGATGTAGCCGCCGTCCTCGCGCCGGTCGATCACCGCCACGCCAGGGGCCTTGCGCAGCGCCTCGCGTGCCTCACTGGCCGTGATCGGGCACTCGAACTCAACATGCACCGCCTCGGCGTGGCCGACGAACACCGGCACACGCACGCAGGTGGCGATCACGGCGATGTCGGGGCCGAGGATCTTCTTCGTCTCGACCACCATCTTCCACTCCTCCTTGGTCGAGCCGTCGTCCATGAACCTGTCGATGTGCGGGATGCAGTTGAACGCGATCGGCTTCGTGAACTGCTCCGGCGTCACCGCGTCATTCACGAAGGCGCCCTTGGTCTGGGCGTAGAGCTCGTCCATCCCCTCCTTGCCCGCGCCGGAGACCGACTGATAGGTCGCGACCGAGACGCGCCTGATCGTGGCGATCTCGTGCAGCGGCTTCAGCGCGACCGCCATCTGGATGGTCGAGCAGTTCGGGTTGGCGATGATGTTGCGCTTGCGGAAGCCCTTCAGCGCCTGCGGGTTCACCTCCGGCACCACCAGCGGCACGTCCGGCTCCATGCGGAACTGGCTGGTGTTGTCGATCACCACGCAGCCGGCGGCGGCCGCACGCGGCGCATGAACCGCCGAGACCGACGCGCCCGGGCTGAACAGGCCGATCTCGACGCCCTTGAAGTCGAAGGTCTCGAGGTTCTGCACCTTGAGCACCTGCGTCTCGCCGTAGCTGACCTCCTGCCCGGCCGAGCGGCCAGAGGCGAGCGCGATCACCTCGGTCGTGGGGAAGCTCCGCTGGGCAAGCGTCTTCAGCAGCTCGCGCCCCACCGCTCCGGTGGCGCCGACCACTGCGACCCTGTATCCCATGGCACATCCTCCTCGGGCAGAACGAGGCGGGACTGTTACGGGCCGGGGCGGCGCGGCGCAAGCGGATCGGCGGATGCCAGCCGTGCGCCCGATGCGAGCCACACGCCGGCGGTCAGCACCGCCATGCCGGCCGCCTCGGGCGGGGATGGCACCTCGCCGAGCACAGCCACGCCCGCCAGCGCGGTCAGGATGGGTGTCAGCGCACCGGCCGCCGCCGCCCGGGCCGCGCCCAGCCGGATCAGGCCGAGGTTGAACACGAAGATCGAGAGCGTCGCGCCGACGCCGCCGTGCAGCGCGGCCTGGATCGCGATCTCCCGCCAGGGTGCGGCGAGGAAGCGCGGACCGGCGAGCAGCAGATAGGGCGGCAGGTAGACCAGGGCCGAGCCGATCGTGCTGATCGCCACGGCATCGAGGGCGGCCAGACGGGCGCCGCGCGCGGTGACGTTGTAGCCGGCCCAGAGCAGTCCCGCGGCGGTGAACAGCAGGTGCCCGATCCAGCTGCGCCCGCCCCAGGCCCCGCCGAGGCTCGCGAGCACGATCGCCGTCGCCCCGCCCGCGATCATCGTCAGCCCGAGCACGCTGCGCGGCCGCAGCCGCTCGCCGATCAGCCCATGCGCGAGCAGCCCGGTGAACACCGCGCCGAGCGGGCTCGTCATCGCGCCCGAGTGCGCGGCCGGGGCGAACACCAGCCCGCCGGTGTTGCACAGGCTGAACGCGAAGCCCGAGCCGGCGATGATCGCGGCGAGCGTCGGTACGGTCAGCCGCCGCACGGGGGGCGGGCGCGCCGCGGCGTAGGGCAGCATCAGCGCCGCCGCGGTCAGGAAGCGCAGCGCGACGATGTCGGCGGGATCCAGGGTCGCGCTGCCGAGCAGCAGGCGAGTGGCGACCGCCCACCCCGCCCACATCGAGACCGCGCCGAACGCGGCGAGCCAGCCCCAGGCCTCGCTGGTCACATGGCGGCCCGGGGTGCGCCGCAGCAAAAGGCCCGGGCCGTGCGGGCCCGGGCCGGATGTCTGACGGCCGCCGATGGTCCGGCGGCGCGCCGCATCACGCCATGATCAGGTTGTCGGCGATCTGGAAGCCGTTCTCGCGGAACCAGCGCGCCGCCCCGGGATGGAACGGCAGGAAGGAGTTCTTGGTGACGTTCTCGGGCACCGTCTCCTTCGCGGTCGAGATCGCCTGCACCAGCGCGGCGTTCTGGGTCATGATCGACTTCACGATCTCGTAGACGAGATCCTCCGGCAGGTCCTTGTGGCCGATCGAGAAGTTGTACACGCCGACGATGTTCATCGGCCCCTGCACCGACCGGTAGGTGCCAGCCGCCACTGTGCCCTTCGACAGTTCCGGCAGCGCTTTGACGATCGTGTCCATCTGGGCGTCGGTGAAGCCGAAGATGGTCACCTCGTTGGTGGTCTCGATCTCGCTGAAGGCGGGGATCGGCACGCCGGCGGCGAAGGCGAAGCAGTCGAGCAGCCCGTCCGACACCTGGCCGATCATGTCCGAGCCCGAGCCGTAGCCGATCCGGCTTGGCGTCACGTTGAGCGCGCGCAGGATCAGCGGCCAGTAGGTGCCCGGCGTGCCGCCGCGCGGGCCGACGCCGACGCTCTTGCCGGCAAGCTGGGTCACGTTGGTGATGCCCGAGCGCCGCAGCGCCACCGCATGGAACGGCGTGTCGTACATCGGGAACAGCGCGCGGATGTTGCGGAACTTGTTGCCGCGGGTCCACTCGCCCTGGCCTTCCCAGGCCTGCAGCGCCACGCCCATCGTCACCATGCCGAGCTCGACCTGCTTCTGGTCGACCAGCACGATGTTCTGGTTCGGGCCCTGGGTGGTGCGATAGCTGATGTTGACGCCTGTCGCCTGCGCGGCGAGCTGACCCCAGGCCGGGCCATAGACGGCGTAGGTGCCGCCTGGCGCGGCCGTGCCCATGGTGATGGCGCGCGGCCAGGACGGGTTCTTCGGCTGCGCCCAGACGGCCGGGGCGGCGAGGCCGGCGCCGGCAACGGTGGTCGAGACGAGCAGGGTACGCCTGCGGATCATCGCGTGTCCTCCCAGAATGCGAGCGCAGCCACCTCTCCCGGATGTCCGCGCAGGAACCGCCTCTACATGGGGGAAATCAGGCGCGGGTGGAAGGGGGGGCCGGCGGCGGGCGGCCGGGCAGGGCCGCGCCGGCGCTCAGCCGAGGCGACGGAACCGCCGGGCGAGCCGCGCGAGCAGCGAGGCCCGGCGCGGGCGGGGCAGCGGCGGCAGCGTGGCGAACAGCGCGAGCATGACCGTCACCTCCTGACCCGGCGGCGCGGCCCGACGGAGCTGCGCCTCCGACACCCGCAGTGTCATCCCGCCCGGTTACGGAATGGTGTGTGCGACATCGTCGCCGACTCGGGTCCCGCCAATGATCAGGATGCCGGGGCGACCGGGTCAGCGGTGTGACGGCGCGGTGACACGGGCGTGAAACCCGATGCCGCCTCGCGCGCGCCTCAGCGCCACAGCTCGGTCGGCAACGGCCGCTCGAAGGGTCGGGTGCCCGCCATGCCGATGTCGCGCAGCAGATGCTCGTCGAGCTCGGCGACCGCACGCTCGGTGCGCCACGCGGCAACCGAAGCGGCGATGCGCCGCACGAGTTGCCGCGCCTGGTCGGCAAGGCCCCCGGCGGGGATGGCGGCGGCCGGCGCCGCCCGGGTGATCGTGGTCATCGTTCCTGCTCCGTGATCCTGGGATGCCGCGCCGAGGCGGATGCCCGGCGCATCAGGTCCCCAGGATCGCCCGCACGCATGTCAGGCTGATGTGCAGCGACGCGGTTTCGGGTTTCCGTCGTTGCAGGCGGGTGGCGGTGCCGCGCGGCGCGCGGTTCAGCCGGCGCGCCCGAGGCGACGCGCGAGCCGGGCGAACAGCGAGGTCCGGCGCGGGCGGGGCAGCGGCGGCAGCGTGGCAAACAGCGCGAACATGACCGTCACCTCGTTTGGCGGGCGGAGCGGCCGAAGCGCCGTCCCTACCCTCATGTCGCAGTATCGGCCGCCGTTGTTTCCGTTCGATGTGCGGCCGATCACACGCCGGGCCGACAGCCCCGTCGTCGCATTCCGGCGTCGCGCAGGTCGTGCTCCTGCGGTAACGATGGCGCACGGTCGCTGCCTTGCGTACAGTCCGACGAAGGGGAACACCGGATGTCCGACTGGTTCCTGCGCAATGTGGTCTACGGCGTGCTCGGCGCGGCGCTGACGGCGGGCGCCATCGCTTGGCTGCGGGGCGCGCTCGACCGGATCGTCCCGGCGCCCGAGGTGGTGTGGCGCCGCCTCATGCGGCTGGTCCGCGGCCTGGTACCGGCCGCCGCCGACCCCGCCGACAACCGGTTTGCGTTGCTGTTCGCGCCGCTCGATGGCGACGCGCCGAAGGAGGAGCACACGACGCGCCTTCTTGCGGCGTTCGGCGGTCTGCAGGGCTTCCGCCGGCTGCGCGCGGATGCGCCGATCCGCGTCGACGGCGAGGACCTCGACCAGGCCGAACGCGCGGCGGAGGAACGGGCGCGCGCACTCGGCCGGGCGCGCGGCGCGGATCTGGTGGTGTGGGGCGCGTTGCAGCAGGGCGGCAAGGAGATCCAGCTCTGGCTCACCCCGGCGCACGGTGCCGGCAGCGGCAGGCCGCTGCTGATCGCCGGTGGCGCGGCGGCGCCGGCGGCGGCCGAGGCGATCGCGGCCCGGCTCGCCGCGCTCGCGCTCGCGCAGTTGCCGGAGGACGACACGCGCCAGCGCTTCCTCGACGCGAGCCTCGAACACGTGCTCGCGCGGGTCGAGGCGCTGCTCGACCGTCCGCCCGAGGCGCTCGCCGCGCGGGATCGCGCCGGGCTCGAGCGCGCCCGCGCGGACGCGCTCGCGCGGCTCGGCGCGGATCTCGGCGATCCGGCGCGGCTGCGCGCGGCGCTGGCCGCCTACGAGGCGCTGCACGCGGCGGCCGAACCACCGGACCGGCCGGAGCTCGCCAAGCGGATCGGCGAGGCGACGGCGGCGGCGGCCCTGCTGGCGGCGGATCGGGCCTTGCTCGCCGTGGCCGAGGCCCGGCTCGACGAAGCGGCACGCGGGCTCGGGCTGCGCGGCGGCGGCACCCTCGCCGAGGCGCACGATGCGCTCGGCCGGGTGCGCTACTGGCGCGCCGTGCTCGACGGCGATCCGGCCCTGTTCGATGCGGCGGCTGAGGCGTTCCGCGACGCGGCCAGCGGGTTTGCCGCCGCCGACCTGCCGTTGCGCGAGACCGACGCGCAGATCGCCCTGGCGCTGATCGAGGCCGCACGTCTGGTCCGGAGCGGCGATCCCGCCGGGATGGAGCAGGCGGCCGAGGCCCTGCGCCAGGCCCTCGGCGCGGATGCGACGCAGCAGCCGCGCCGGCAGGCGCTTGCCGGCGTGACGCTCGCGAGGATCGAGGCCGGGCTCGCGCAGGAGCGCGGGGATGCGGAGGCGCTCGACGCGGCCGCGCGGCGCGCCGCCTCGGTGGTGTCGGCGATCCCACGCGACCGCGCCCCGCTCGCCTGGGCCGAAGCGCGCGCCATGCAGGCCTCCGCGGAGGCCGCGCGCGCCTATTTCCGCGGCGATGGCGCGGGGCTCGATGCGGCGCGGCGCGGCATCGACGACGCGCTCGGCGCGCTGCCCGCGGCCCCGCCGTTCTTCAGGATCGAACGCGCGCGGCTCTCCCTGCTGCTCGCCGAGTACCAGGGCGACGCCGCCGGGGCCGAGGCCGCCCGTGCCGATGCCGAGGCGACCGTCGCGGCGATCGGCGATGGCTGGCCGGAGCTCGGCCTGGAGGCGGCGTTGGTCTCGGTCCTCGCCCTTGCGCTCGCTGGCCGCCTGCGGGGGGACGCGGCCGGGCTGGAGCGCGCGGCCGCCGAGGCGGGCGCGCTCGCCGAGGCGGCCGAGGCGCGTGGCATCGTGCCGATGCGCATCCGGGCGGCCGTGGTCGCCCTGATGAACGCCGCTGCCGCTGCCGCGGCGCGGCAAGATGCCGCGGGCATGACCTCGGCCGCGGCGCGCCTCGCCGCGCTCGCCGACGAGATCCCCCGCACGGTCCGTCCCGGCGAGTATGCGCGGGTGATGACTGCGCGCGCCGGCATCCTCTCGGACGTCGCGCGGATCGTCCCGCCCGACGCCGCGCAGGCGGCCTGGCGCGCGGCGGGCGACGCGCTCGACGCCGTGCTCGCGGTCACGTCCGCGGACCGCCAGCCGTTCGCGCACGCCCTGATCCGGATGCTGTCTTCCGAGGCGGCGATGCGGTCCGCGGAGCCGGATACGCTGGACCAGGCCGCCGCGCGGGTGATCGAGGACGCGCGCGCGGTGGAGCGGCAGGGCCAGAGCGTGATGGCGTCGAACGCGCACCTGCTGCGCGCCGAGGCCATGCTCATCCGCGCCGATCACGCCCGGGACCCGGCGCAGGCCGCCGCGGCGCGCGAGAGCTTCCATTCGGCTTTCAATACGATTCCGGTCAGCCAGGCTCCGCTCCGGGCACGCGCCGCATTCGGATGGCTGGAGGCGGCACGCCGGACGATGGGACCGGGACCGGCGGCGCAGGTTACGGGCGAGGCGGCACGTGCCCTCGCCGCGGTGCTCGACGAGGGGGGTGGAGTGCCAAGGCCGTCGGTTGCGACCGGGAGACTCGCCGCGGGCATCAGCCTCGTCGATGTCGGGGCCCTTGCCGGCGACCGAGAGTTGCTCCAGCGCGGCCTGACGTCGCTGCGGCAGGCGGCAGGCGAGTCCGCGATGCCGGACGGGTTCCGCGCCGAGGCCACCGCCACCCTCGCCCGCGCGCTCTCCCATGCCGCGGGGATCGCGCCCGACCTGGTGGGGCCAGGCGAGATCGCCGCGACGCTGCGCCGGGCGGGCGATCTCGCCGAGGCCGCCGGCCATCCGGACCACGCCGCCGAGTTCCGCCGCATGGCGTCGGAGGCGCCCCCCTGACACGCCCTTGGCGGCACCGGAAGTCCACGCCACTCTCCGCCCCGCATGCACGCGCCAGCCGGTCCGCCGGCCCCCCACCCGGCACCGCTCGGCACCATCCTGCGCCTGTCGCTGCCGACGATCGGCGTCGCCTTCGCCCAGGCGGCCTGCCAGACCGCCGAGGTGTGGTTCATCGGCCGGCTCGGCACCGCGCCGCTCGCGGGATATGCGCTCGTCCTGCCGCTGCTGCTGCTGATGCAGATGATGAGCACCGGCGCGATGGGCGGGGGCGTGTCCTCGGCGATCGCGCGCGCGCTCGGCGCCGGGCGGCGCGACGAGGCCTCCGCACTCGTGCTGCATGCGGCGATCATCGGCATCGGCTTCGGCCTCGCCTTCACGGTGCTGATCGGGCTGTGGGGACCCGCGCTGTTCCGCCTGATGGGCGGCACCGGAGAGGCGCTGGCGAACGCCACCCTCTATGCGCGCGTGCTGTTCGCGGGTTCGGTGCTGGTGTGGCTCGCGAACACGCTCGCGGCCGCGCTGCGCGGCGCCGGCAACATGCGCCTGCCCGCGCTGATCATGCTCGGCGTCTGGGCGGTCGATGCGCCGCTCTCGGCCGCGCTGATCCTGGGCACCGATCTCGGCATCGCCGGCGCGGGGATCGCCTATGTGGTATCGTTCGCGCTCGCGACCGCCGCGATGGGGGCGGCGATCCTGCGCGGCGGCGCGGGGTTCCGGCCGTCCCTGCGCGCCCCGCTCGCTGCGCGGCTGTTCGGGCGCATCCTCTCGGTCGGGCTGGTCGCCTCGGTGATGGCGACGATCGCCAACCTCACCACGGTGCTGGTGACCGCGCTGGTCGGCCGGCACGGCACCGCGGCGATCGCGGCCTTCGGCGTCGGCGTCCGCTTCGAGTTCCTGATGATCCCGCTCGCCTACGGAATCGGCGCGGCGCTGACCGCGCTGGTGGGGATGCGCGTCGGCGCCGGAGACTGGGAGGGGGCCCGCGTCACCGCCTGGCGTGGGGGGCTGATGGCAGGCGCGATTGCAGGCGCGATCGGGCTGACGGTCGCAGTGTTCCCGGGCGTCTTCGCCGGGCTGTTCGCGACCGAGCCCGCGGTGCGCGAGGCGATCCGGCTCTACCTCGTGATCGTCGGGCCGTCCTTCGCGGCCCTCGGGCTCGGCATGGCGCTCTACTTCGCGAGCCAGGGCGCCGGGCGGATGCGGGTGCCGTTCGTCGCCGCGCTGGTGCGGATCGGTGTGGCGGCGGGCGGCGGTGCACTGGGGGGTGACCGCTTCGGCCTGCCCGGCCTGTTCGCCTGTGTCGCCCTCGGGCTCAGCGGCTACGGGGCGATCGTCGCGTCCTCGGTGCGGCCGGGCGTCTGGCGCGTGCGCTGAGTGCCGCGCGGCGTCAGACGTAGCCCGAGCCGCCGCAGCGGCGGCACATGACCTGGCCGCCCGAGCAGCCGCAGGGCGAGCGCTCGGTGACATACTCGGTGTTGCCCTGCCAATCGACGCGGGAGTAGCTGCTGGTGTGGTAGCCGTAGCCGCCGCAGGCGCCGCAGCTGGTGCTGCCCATGCCGCTGCACGCCGCGCATTGGCGGCGCTGCGCCGCCGGCGCGGCCGGGCGTCGAGCGGGCGCCGACGGCCGCTGCGGCGGCCGGGCATGCTGGCGCGCCGCCTGCTGCCGACGCTGCTCGTCGGCTGCTCCCTTCAGCCGGGTCGCCGCCTGCACGAGGAGCTGCTCCGACTTCGCCAGCTCGGGCTTCAGCAACTCCAGCCCCGAATCGCCCAGCAGCTGTTCGAGAAACGTCAGTGGCGGGGCGAGGTCGATCCGGATGAGCGGGTTCGGCTCGACCTGCACCATCCGGATGGCGTTGAGGGCGAGGTAGGCGTCGTCGAGGAGTCCAAGCTCGCCGAACACAGCCTCCGGCAGCACGTCCACGGGATTGACGAAATACGCCTCGGCATGCTCGAGCATCGGCTCGACCAGAGCGGAGAGGCCCTGCTGCTGCGCGGCCGCGCGCACGCGGTCGAGCAGGGTCGGCACGGCGTCCAGGATCTCGCGGCAGAACGCGAGCGCATCGTCGACCTCCGCAGCGGTCGCGCCCGTGCCCATCCGGTTGCGCACTGCGTTCGCAAGCAGCACCCTGCCAGGAGCCCGCGCGCGCTGCTGCGCGATGATCGTCCGGATCGTTCCCGTCTGTGACATCCGTACCCCCCGGTGCGCGCGGACGCGTCCCCCGCGCATCGATGCAGGATGACGGGATCGGGTGGCTGGGGGAAGCTGGCACACCGGAGCGGGGACCAGCGGGAACGCTCCTCCGAGCGAGCGGAGCGCAGGGGGGTGTGGGGGGACCAGCGTGGTCCCCCCACTATTCTCCTGTTGGGGGCCAAGGGCCATTGGCCCTTGCCCCCAAACCCCCAATCCCAATGAACTACTCCAGGCGGATGTTCTTCTCGCGGATCAGCTTGCCCCACTGGTCGTAGTCGCGCTGCTGAAGGAAGCGCGCGCGCAGGACCATGCCGGGGTGTGCGACGTGATCGAGTACGGTGTCGTAGCGGTCGCGGTGCCGATCCGCGACGCGGCCGGCCGGGTGTTCGCCGCGATCAACTGCTCGGCCGACTCCACGCGCGTGCGCCTGCCCGAGATGATCGCGACGCGCCTGCCGGCACTGCGCGCGGCGGCGGGCGAGATCGGCGCTGCGCTGGAGCGGTTTCCCGCCCTCGCCCACTCGGTCGGGGTTTAGCCCTCAGAGCGTCGGCCGGCCCGCCACCGCGACCGACAGCGCCTCCGCGTCGAACAGCCGCCGCGCGGTGCGCCGCGCCTCCTCGGGCGTCACGGCGGCAAGCCGCGCGAGCCGGCCCGCCAGCCACTCCGGCCCGCGCCCGAGCTGCTGCAACGCCACCAGCGTGCCGGCGATCTGCGGCGTCGAGGTGAAGCCGAGCGGGAACGAACCCGACAGGAACGCCTTGCCGGCGGCGACCTCGTCCTCGCTCGGCCCGTCGGCCGCCATGCGCGCCCACTCGGCACGGAGCAGCGCGAGCGTCTCGCCGAAGCGCGGGTTCTCGGTCGAGACCGAGCCCAGCAGCAGAGCCGCGCCGCGGAACGGCACGAGCGCGGTGCCGATGCCGTAGGTGAGGCCGCGCTTCTCGCGGATCTCGGTCATCAGCCGCGAGGAGAAGCCGCCGCCGCCGAGGACCCAGTTCACCACCTGCGCCGCTTCCCAGTCGGGGTCCTCGGGCGCGATCGCGCCGTGGCCGAACAGCGCGGCGGCCTGCGGCGCGTCGCGCTCGATCACCGCGAGGCCGAAGGCGCGGGGCGCCGGCATGGGCGGCACCGGCGCCGCCTCGCCCGCCGGCACGGCCTCGGCGAAAGCGCGATCCAGAAGCGCACCGAGCCCGTCCGCGTCGATGGCGCCGGCCGCCGCCGCGACCAGGCTGCCGCGGCGGAGCTGCGCCGCCATGGCGGCGCGCAGATCGTCGCGGCCGAGCGGGGCGATGCCCTCCTCGGTGCCGCCCGCCGGGCGCGCGAAGGGATGGCCCGGCACGCTTTCCGCCCACCAGCGGCGCGCGGCCAGCGTGCGCGGCTGCTCGGCCTCGCGCCTGAGTGCGAGCGTCTTCTGCGCCTTCACCCGCGCCACCGCCTCGCCGTCGAAGCGCGGCTCGGCCAGCACCAGCGCCAGCATCTCCGCACCGAACGCGCGCTCGCCCTCGAGCACCCGGAGCGTGCCCGCCAGCGCGTTACGGTCGGCGTCGAAGGAGAGGCTGACCGCGCGATCCCGCAGCAGGGAGGAGAAGGCGGCCGTGTCGTAGGGGCCGGCCCCCTGGGTGAGCAGGCTCGCGGCGAGATCCGCCCGTCCCTCCTGGCCGGCCGGGTCGAGCGCGGCGCCGCCGGCGAAGGCGAAGGAGAGCGCGATCACCGGCACCGAGCGGTCCTCGATCAGCCAGGCAGGGATCCCGCGCGGCGAAACGACCGTCTGCACCGGCACCGACCAGCCGGCGCCGGGTGCGGCGTCGGACCGGGCGGTCATGCGCGGCGCTCGCCGGGCGTCAGCCAGCCGGTCACCGCGGCGTCGCGCAGCAGCACCGCGCGCGCCGCCTCGACCACGCGGTCGGGTGTTACCGTCGCGATGCGCGCCGGCCACTGCTCGACATGATCGAGCGGCAGATCGACCGCGAGGGTGGCGCCGATCGCCCGCGCCCCGCCCATCAGGGAGTCGCGCGCAAAGGCCGCGCCTGCGGTCATCTGCCGGATCGCGCGCGCGACCTCCTCCTCCGTCACGCCCGCATCGAGCAGGCGCGCGATCAGCTCGCCGGCCGCCTCTTCCACCCGCGCCGGCTCGACGCCCGGGCGCGGGCTGGCGTAGAGGCCGAACTCGCTGGGATCGACCGAATCGCCGCCATAGGAGGCCGAGGCCGAGGCCGCGAGGCCGGAATCGACCAGCGCGCGCCAGAGCCGGCTGGTCGGGCCCGAGCCGAGCACATGCGCGAGCACCTGGAGGGCGTCGGCCTGCCCGGGCTCGGCGCGCGCCGTGGGCGCGAGGTAGAGCCGCGCCATCTGCGGCTCACGCACCCGCGGATCGGGAAGCGCAAGGCGCCGTTCGCCCGCGGGCGGTGGCTCCTGCGGGCGCAGCCGCTCGACGCGCGCGCTCGCCGGCACCTGGCCGTATGTCGTCTCGGCGAGGCGGCGCACCTGGTCGGTGGTGACATCGCCCTGCACCACCAGGATCGCGTTGCCCGGGCCATAGAACCGCTCATGGAACCGGAGCAGTTCCTCGCGCGGGATCGCGCGGATCTCGTGCTCCCAGCCGATGATCGGGCGGCCATAGGGATGGTTCAGGTAGAGCAGCGTGGCGAGGCGCTCGCGGAAACGGCGCGTCGGCACGTTGTCGATCACCTGGCGCCGCTCCTCGAGGATGACGAGCCGCTCGGACTCGGTCTCCTGCGGATCGATCACAAGGTTCGCCATGCGGTCCGCCTCCATCCGCATGACGAGCTCCAGCCGATCGGCGGCGACCTGCTGGAAGTAGCCGGTATAGTCGTGGCCGGTGAAGGCGTTGTCGCGCCCGCCCTCACGCGCCACGCGGCGCGAGAACTCACCGGGGCCGAGCGTCGCGGTGCGCTTGAACATCATGTGCTCGAGGAAATGCGCCATGCCGGAGAGGCCGGGCGGCTCGTCCGCGCCGCCGCAGCGGTACCAGACCATGTGCGCGACCACCGGGGCGCGGCGCATCGGGATCACCGCCGCGGTCAGCCCGTTCGGCAGCGTGAAGGTCTCGGCGCCGAACACCGGCGCGCCGGTCGGACGGGCCGGCGCAGGAGCGGACGCGCCGAGCATGGCAGCAGCAGGCAGGCCGGCGATCACGCTGCGGCGGTCAAGGTCGGTCATGGGCACCTCCGCGCGCAGACATGGCCGTGAGGCAGCAGGTCGTCCACCCGCGAGGGCGTGAGGAGGCTCAGAACAGGCCTTCGAGCAGGCCCCGGCGCTGGCGCTGGATGATCGGCGTGTCGCCGACCGTGGGCTCGCGGCCGAGCGCTGCGGCCTCGCGCAGCCGCTGCGCCTCGCGTGTCGGGTCGAGCACCGCGGAGGGATCCTCCGGACGGCGCCAGAAGATCAGCCGGTCCGCCAGGGTCCGGCTGCGCTCGGTGAGCAAGGTGGTGTCGGCCTCGACCCGCTCGCGCAGGTCGGCCGGCGGGCGCGGGCCGGCGGCGGCGAGCAGCGCGGCCTCGCCCGGCGTGGCGCCGGTCCGCGGCTCCACCGGCACGGTAGCCGTGACCGTGCGTGCGACCAGCAGGCCCTGGGCCTGCTCGCGGATGGACGGCTCCTGGGGCCGCGGTGCGCCGGGGCGCGGCGGGCGGAGCGAGAACTCGGGGGGCACTGAGAGCGGTGCCTGGGTCTGCACCTGGAACTCGTCCGGCGGGTCGCGCACGAAGCCGAAGGTGCGCGCCGTATCGCCGCCGCACGCCGCGAGCAGCGGCGCGCCGAGCGCAAGGGCGAGCAGGAGGCGACTCGTCATGCCCCCTCCCTAGCGCCGGGCTGTGGCCGGAGCAAGGCGTGGGCGAGCAGCAGGATGACGCCGGTCACGATCGCGCTGTCGGCGACATTGAACACGTACCAGTGCCACCCGAAGGCGTGCAGGTCGACGAAGTCCACCACGGCGCCGAAGCGGACGCGGTCGATCACGTTGCCGATCGCACCGCCGAGCACGAGTCCGATCGCGAGCGCAGTCCAGCGGTCCGGCGCGCGGGCGAGCCAGACCGTGAGCGCCGCCACCACGGCGAGCGCGATCGCGGCGAGCGCCCAGGGGTGCCACCAAGCATCGCCAGCGAGCAGGCCGAAGGTCACGCCGCGATTCCACACCATGGTCAGGTTCATGAACGGCGTGACGACGATCTGCCCGAGTTCGGGCAGCCGGACGACCTCCAGGATCCACCACTTGGTGGCCTGGTCGAGGATCAGGACGACTGCGGCGAGCGCGAGGCCGAGGCGGAGCATACCCCTCACCCTGCCCCAGGGTCGCACGATGCGCCATCGTCTTCCCTCCTCCCGTCGACCCCCCCACCGACTCCCAGACCGCCTCGCCTCGGCGAGGCTGCCGCATGGCGGGAGAAGGTCAGCGTCAGCGCATCTACACCACCTGGTTGCGTAATGTCGTCTCGCCGCGCCACAGCCGATCGAGATTCTCCAGCAGCAGGTCGATCACCGCGTCCTCGTAGCGGCGGGTCTCGCCGCCGGTATGCGGCGTGATCAGCACATTCGGCAGCGTCCAGAGCGGACTCGTCTCCGGCAGCGGCTCCTCGACCGTGACGTCGAGTGCGGCGGCCGAGAGATGCCCCGCCTTCATCGTCTCGATCAGGGCCGCCTCGTCCACCACCTTGCCGCGCGCCAGGTTGACGAGCTGCGCGCCGGGCTTCATCGCGCCGAGGGCCTTGGCGTTCACCAGCCCCGTGGTCTCCGGCGTCAGCGGACAGGTGAGCGCGACGATGTCCGCCCTGCCCCAGAGCGAGGGCAGCGCGTCGAAGCCGTGGATCTCATCGGCGCCCTGCGCGCCGGCCGACGGATCGCGGCGCACGCCGATCACGCGCATGTCGAACGCCTTGGCGAGCCGCGCGAGCCGCCCGCCGATGCGGCCGATGCCGACCACCAGCAGCGTCTTGCCGCCGAGCTCGTCCTCTCGCTGCGAGAGATCGCCGATCATGCCGCGCCAAGATCGCTTGCCCTGGTTCTGGACCGCCTCGGGAATGCGCCGCGCGATCGCCAGGATCAGCGCCATGCCGTGCTCGGACACCGCGTTCGCGTTGGCACCCTGCGCACTCGCGAGCCTGACCTTGTGCGCGGCCAGCACCTGCTTGTCGTACTGATCGACCCCGGCGCTGATCGACTGGATGAAGCGCAGCCTGGTCGCTTTCGGCGCGAGGTCGTTCTTCCACATGCCCGAAACGACCACCACGTCGGCCTCGCCAATCCGCGCCTCCATCTCCTCGCGGTCGCGGACCTCGTAGAAGCCGATCCCGGTGTTGCGCAGGGGGAAGCGCTCGCCGAAGCGATAGGCGACATGGGCGAAGCAGACCTTGAGCTGGTCCTTCGATGGCAGCATCAACTTCCTCCCTCAGCGATCGAGATCGAACGGATCGTCCACGGACTTGCACGGCGTGGTGAACCACGCGGCCCCCGTCTCCGTGACGTGGATGTGGTCCTCGAGCCGGATGCCGCACTCGCCATAGACCGCGAGGGTCGGCTCGATCGAGCCGCACATGCCGACCTCGAGCGGCAGGTCGTTGCCCTTCACGAAATAGGGCTCCTCGTGCCCGTCCATGCCGACACCGTGACCGACACGATGCGGCAGGCCCGGCACCTTGTAGCCGGGGCCGAACCCGGCCTGCACGATCACCGCGCGCGCCGCGTCGTCGAGCGCGCCGCAGGCGACGCCCGGCCGCGCGACCGCGAAGGCTGCGGCCTGGCTCGCCTTGGTGGTGTTCCAAAGGAAGCGCTGCCGGTCGGTCGGTTCGCCGAACACGTAAGCGCGCGTGATGTCGCTG
Source organism: Elioraea sp. (assembly GCF_051860475.1). Taxonomy (NCBI): domain Bacteria; kingdom Pseudomonadati; phylum Pseudomonadota; class Alphaproteobacteria; order Acetobacterales; family Elioraeaceae; genus Elioraea; species Elioraea sp. The sequence continues at coordinate 15,011 of NZ_JBHYDW010000040.1, forward strand.
CGATAGCCGTGCAGTGCCGCACCGCAGTCGATCAGCACGACGTCGCCCTGCTTCAGTGTCTGCGCATAGGGCACGCCATGCGGATACGCCGAGGCCTCGCCGAACAGCACGATGTTGAACGGGCAGCCGCCGTCGAAGCCGGCCTTGCGGTGCGCGGCGTCGATGAAGGACTGCACCTCGGTGGTCGGGATGCCCTCGCGCAGGATGCGCGCCGCGGCGGCGTGGATCTTCACCGTCATGCGCATCGCCTGGCGGATCAGCGCGAGCTCGTGCTCGGTCTTACGCTGGCGCAGGTAGGAGGCAATCGCGGCGGAGCGGACGAAACGGTAATCCTCACCGCCGGCCGAGCGGATCTCGTCGGCGATGAAGAAGCGCGCATGGTCATCGACGCCGATCGTGCCGGAACCGATCTGGAGTTCCCGCAGCGCATCGACGAACAGCGCATAGGGGCTCTCGTCCTCCTCCCAGCCGCGCACGGGGCCGGGGATCTTCAGCATGGTGCGGATGCGCTCGGCCTCGAACTCGGGGCAGATCCAGGTGATCTCGCCGCGCCTGGGCAGGATCGCGCCGACCATGCGCTCGGACTGGCCGTGCGATACCCCGGTGAAGTAGGCGAGGTTGGTGCTGCCGTCGAGCCAGAGCGCCTCCAGCCCGCGCTCCTCCATCAGCGTGCGTGCGGCGGCCACCCGGCGCTCGTGCTCGTCGGTCGCAATCGGTGGCACCGCGTCGCGCTCGCTCGTGATCGCGGCGAGCTCCGTCGCGGCATCCGACCCGCCGACACCGACCGTCATGCTGCAACCCCCGTCATGGCGGCGCGCACCCTGCCCCAGGCTCCGCCGGTCGTCCACCCGTTGACCCTGCCTACGCGCAGCCCGACCATCCGCGCACCACGGAGGGGAACGCCATGCCATCGACGCTGTTCCGCAACCTGCGCCTGTTCGACGGATCGACCCCGCATCTGATCGACGGCGCGGAGGTGCTGGTGGAGGGCGGGACGATCGCCGAGGTCTCCGACCGGCCGATCCGCCACGACGGCGCGCATGTGATCGATCTCGGCGGGCGGACGCTGATGCCCGGGCTGATCGACGCGCACTATCACGCCTATGCGGCGGACGCGAACATCGGCCGGCTCGACCTGATGCCGCGCAGCCTGATGGCGCTGCACGCGCGCCGCTTCCTGGAAGCCTCACTGTCGCGCGGCTTCACCACCATCCGCGACGTCGGCGGCGCCGATTTCGGCCTCGCGGTCGCCTGCGAGTCCGGGCTGATCGACGGACCGCGGCTGCTGTTCTGCGGCCGCGCGCTCTCGCCCACCGGCGGGCACGGCGACTCCCGCCCGAACGCCTGGCTCGAGCAGTTCTGCGGCTGCTGCGCGCCGGCGCTCTCGATCGGCACGATCGCCGATGGCGTGGACGAGGTGCGCCGCGCCATCCGCGGCGAGCTCAAGCGCGGTGCGCACGCGATCAAGATCATGGCCTCGGGCGGCGTCGCCTCGCCGTCGGACCCGATCTGGACCTTGCAGTACAGCGACGAGGAGATCGCCACCGCGGTGTGGGAGACGAAGGCGTGGCGCACCTACGTGGTCGCGCATGCCTACACGCCCGAGGCGATCACCCGCGCGGTCAGCCTCGGGGTGCGCTCGATCGAGCACGCCAACCTGATCGACGAGCCGACCGCGCGGCTGATGGCGGAGACGGGGGCCTTCGCGGTGCCGACCCTCGTCACCTACGACGCGCTGGAGAAGGACGGCCCGGCCATGGGCCTACCCAAGGAGAGCCAGGAGAAGCTGAAGGTGGTGCGCGCGGCGGGGCTGAAGAGCATCGAGATCCTGAAATCGGCCGGCGTGCGCATGGGCTTCGGCACCGACCTGCTCGCCGAGATGCACCGGCGCCAATCCGACGAGTTCGTGATCCGCCGCGAGGTGCTGCCGGCGGCCGAGATCCTGACCCAGGCGACCAGCGGCAACGCTGGCCTGCTCAACCGCGCGGGCGAACTCGGCACGGCCGCACGTGGCGCGGTTGCCGACCTGATCGTGGTGGACGGCGATCCGATCCGCGACATCGCCGTGCTGACCGGCCAGGGCGAGCGGATTCCGCTGGTCATGCTGGCCGGCGCGATCCGGCGCAACCGGCTGCACTGAGCGCGCTTGCGGGGCGCTCGGCCGGTTCCTAGGATCGCCGTCTGAGAGGCACGGGAGAACGGTGTGACCACGCGCGCGCTGGAGGCGGCAAGGGTCGAGGCTGCCGCAGCACCGGCGGGCGCCCATGCACGCCTGAGGCGACGGGCGGGGCGCTGGGCGCTGCGCGGTATCGCGGCGCTGGTGTTCTTCTTCATCTTCATCCCGGTGATCTTCGTGCTCTGGATCAGCCTGTTCCAGCAGCAGATCGTCTCGTTCCCGCCCGAGGGCTACACGCTGCGCTGGTACGAGAACGCCTTCGCGCGCAGCGAGTTCCGTCACGGCTTCGGGCTCAGCCTCCAGGTCGCGTTCATCGCCATGGTGATCGGCGTAACCTCGGGCGCGGCCGGCGCCTACGCGATCGTGCGGTTCCGCTTCCCCGGCCGCGAGGCGTTCAACACCCTGCTGCTTGGGCCGCTGGTCGTGCCGGGAATCGTCGCCGGCACTTCGCTCTACGTCTACTACATCATGGTCGAGAACCTGCTCGACCTCGACATGCGCGGCACGCTGCACGGGTTGGTGCTCGGCCACATCCTGCTGACCATTCCGTGGACGGTGCGGCTCGTGTCCGCCTCGCTGGTCGGGCTCGACCGCGCGATCGAGGAGGCGGCGATGAACCTGGGCGCGGGGCCCTGGACCACGTTCCGCCGCATCACCCTGCCGATGATGCGCCCCGGCCTGGTCGCGGCGAGCCTGTTCAGCTTCATCCAGTCCTTCGAGAACCTGGAGCTGACGCTGCTGCTGGTGGGACCCGGGCGCACCACCCTGCCGGTCGCGATGCTGAACTACCTCGAATTCCGCATCGACCCGACCATCGCCGCGGTCGCGAGCGTGCAGATCGTGCTGATCGGTGCGCTGATGCTGATCACCGACCGCTTCGTCAGGCTCTCGCGGGTCGTGTGAGACGATGAGCGACCTGGTCCTCGAACGTCTGCGCAAGGAGTACGGCAGCTTCGTCGCGGTGGACGACGTGTCGCTCCGCGTGGAGGAGGGCGAGCTGGTCGCGCTGCTCGGCCCCTCCGGCTGCGGCAAGACCACGACGCTGCGGATGATCGCGGGCTTCATCGAGCCGACCGCCGGGCGGATCGCGATCGGCGGGCGCGACGTGCCCTGGGACCCGCCCTATCGGCGCGACACGGGGATGGTGTTCCAGTCCTACGCGCTGTTTCCGCACATGAGCGTGGCCCAGAACGTCGCCTTCGGGCTGGAGATGCGCAAGGTGGCCCTGGCCGAGGCCGAGACGCGCGTGAAGCAGGCGCTGGAACTGGTGCGGCTCGGCCATCTCGCCGAGCGCCTGCCGCGCCAGCTCTCCGGCGGGCAGCAACAGCGCGTCGCACTCGCGCGGGCGCTCGTGGTGAACCCGGGCGTGTTCCTGCTCGACGAGCCGCTCTCGAACCTTGACGCCAAGCTGCGGCTCGAGGTGCGGGTGGAGATCCGCGAGTTGCAGAAGCGGCTCGGGCTCACCACCGTGTTCGTCACCCACGACCAGGAGGAGGCGCTGACGCTCGCCGATCGCCTGGTGGTGCTGGACCACGGCGTGGTGCAGCAGGTCGGCACGCCGGAGGAGCTCTACGAGTTGCCGGCGAACCTGTTCGTCGCCGGGTTCATCGGCCGCTCCAACGTGCTGCACGGACACCTGGTCGAGCGCGGGCGCTTCGTCAGCAAGGGCGGGCTCGCGCTTCCGGTGCCGTCCGACGGGATGGCACCGGGCGAGGTCGCGCTCGCTCTGCGACCGGAACGGATCGAGCTGGTGCCGGGCGCGTCGGATGGCGGCGTGGTCGGCCGCGTCGCGCTGATCACGTATCTCGGCGCGGCGACCGAGTATCGCGTCACGCTCTCGGGCGGCGAGACCATCACCGCCTCCGTGCCGACGCCGCGCCCGGGCGACACGCTGAAGCTGGTCTCGGCCGGCGATCCCGTGACCCTCACCTGGCCGGCGGAGACCTGCCGGCTGCTCGCGCCCGGACCGGGCGCCACACCCGACGAAGGAGGCCTGTGATGACACGACTGACGATCGGCCGCCGCGCGCTGCTCGGCGCCTCGGCCGGACTGCTCGCCGCGCCCGCGATCGTGCGCGCCCAGGGGGGCGGCCGCGTGGTGGTCGGCACCTGGGGCGGCGACTACCAGGATCTGCTGACGGCGAACATCGCGGAGCCGCTGCTGAAGCCGCAGGGGATCGAGGTGCTGTACGACGTCTCGGTGGCGCCGCCGCGCAAGACCAAGCTGCTCGCCGAGCGGATGACGCGGCGCGGCACGTTCGACGTCGCCTGCCTCTCCGACATCGACATGTTCGAGATGGCGCAGCAGAACCTGTTCGAGCAGCCGAGCGCCGATCTCGTGCCGAACATGACCAACGTGATCGAGGCGCTCAGGAAGCCCTAAGCGCTGCCGCACATCTATTCGGGCAAGGTGATCCTCTACAACCCGGACCGGATGGACAAGCCGACCTCCTACAACGACCTGTGGGATCCGAAGCTGCGCGGCCGCGTCGGCCTCGCCGACGGGCTCTACATGCAGTTCTTCGAGAGCGCGGCGCTGATCAACGGCGGCAGCCCGAGCAATTTCGAGCCGGCCAAGCCGAAGCTGCTCGAACTGAAGCGGCTGGAGCCGAAGGTCTATCCCTCGAACGAGGCGCTCGCGGCGGCGCTGAACAGCGGCGAGGTGTGGGCCACGATCATGTGGCTCGCGCGCGGCTACATGTGGAAGAAGGCCGGCATCCCGATCACCCACGCGGTGCCGAAGGAGGGCGCCACGCCGATCGTGTTCGACAAGGCGGTGCCGCGCAACGCCACCAACAAGCCGAACGGGTGGAAGTGGATGCAGGCGATGCTCGAGCCCTCCGCCCAGGGCGGCTTCGCCGAGCGCATGGGCTATGTGCCGACGGTGACGAACGCGCCGCTGCCGGACGCGCTGGCCAAGGAGATCAGCTTCACGCCCGAGGAGCAGGCGAATTTCGTCAAGCTCGACTACCAGTACATCGCCGACAACAACGCGCGCCTGCTCGACTGGTGGACGCGCGAGTTCAAGGGCTGACATGGCGACGGCGGCGGCGATCGCGGCGCGGCCGGCGGGCCGGCGGGCCGAGGCATTCAGCCTCGGCCCCTTCCTGCTCGTGCCGGCGAGCCTGCTCGTCGTCGCCTTCCTCGCCGCCCCGCTGGTCGTGCTGTTCCGCTACAGCTTCAACCGCTACAGCCCGCGCGAGTTCATGATCGACGCCTTCACGCTCGAAAACTACGCGCGGTTCTTCACCGACACCTACTTCATCGGCGTGCTGACGACGACCGTGCAGGTGGCTGCCGTATGCACCGTGGTGTCGCTGCTGTTCGCCTATCCGCTGGCCTATCTGATGGCCCGCACCGAGAGCCGCTGGAAGAGCGCGCTCGTGATCGCGGTGGTGTTCCCGCTGATGGTCGGGAATGTCGTGCGCGCGGCAGGCTGGATGGCGGTGCTCGGCAACGAGGGCATCGTCAACCACACGCTCCTGAGCCTCGGCATCATCACCCAGCCGATACGGCTGATGTACACGCCCTTCGCGGTCTATGTCGGCATCATCGCGGTGGTGCTGCCCTACATGATCCTGACCTTGCAGAGCGTGATCGAGGGGATCGGCCGCGATGTCGAGGAGGCAGCGGCGAATCTCGGTGCCGGGCCGATGACGACATTTCGGCGCGTGCTGTTGCCGCTGTCGCTGCCGGGCGTGATCGCCGGCGGCACGCTGGTGTTCATCCTGTGCATGAACGCCTACGCCACACCGGTGCTGCTCGGCGGGCCGCAGTTCAAGATGATGGCGCCCGCGCTCTATGACCAGTTCACGCGCACGACCAACTGGCCGTTCGGTGCCGCCCTCGCCTTCATCCTGATGACGTCCACGCTGGTGCTGACGATCGTCGGCACAACGATGCTGTCACGCCGGATGCATCACCGCAAGCTGGAGGCGGCGCCGCGCTGAAGCGTCGGCGCGGGCTCGTCCGCACGCTGGCCCAGCGCCAACGCCAGCAGCGGCAGCACCGCGAGTGCGGCGGCAATGCCGGCGCCGATCCCGACGGCAGCCCAGGTGAGCCAGTCGAGCGCGCCCGAGAGGTCGGCGTGCGCGGCGTTGGTGAAGCCCGGCAGGGCGGCGAGCACGCCGGCCGCGACCAGCGCGCCGAACGCGGCCGCGATGCGCACGGCGAGCCGCCAGCGCACGCCGCGCCAGAGCCCCACCACCAGCAGGGCGAGAGCCAGCACGGCAATGACGGCCGCGATCCACAGCAGCCCGCCGAACATCTCGCCGATGATCGCGGCGAGTGCCCGCGGTGCGAAGAGCTCCATCGTCGCCTCCCTCAGATCTGGCCGTGCAGCATCGCCCGGTAGATCGGGCTCAGCAGCCTGTCCTTCATGACCCAGGGCACCCAGTGCTCGGTGAGCGGATCGATGAAGGGGAAGGTCGGCGTCAGCCGGCCCTCGTAGTCGAACTCCACCAGCATCGCCCGGCCGGGCTGGGTGATCAGCGGGCAGGAGGTGTAGCCGCTATAGGTCGCATCCATGCCGCTGCCGGAAAGGAACGCGACCAGGTTCGCCGCCGCCACCGGGCACTGCGTCTTCACGCTCGCCGCCGTCTTGCCGCGCGGCACGCCGGCGACATCGCCGACCGCGAACACCTCCGGGAACTGCGCGTGCTGCAAGGTGTCGCGGTTCACCTCCACCCAACCGTCCTCGGCGAACGGGCCCGACTGCCAGGCGAGTGCGCTCTCGCGCACCGGCTTCGGCGCGGCCATCGGCGGCACCACGTGCAGGTAGTCGTAGCGGAGCGTCTTCGGCCCATCGGGCGTGCGGTAGGTCGCGGTCTTCGCGCCGGGATCGACGGCGGTGAGGGTGTGGTCGTAGGCGAAGGCGATGTCGCGCGCGCTGAACAGCTCCAGCACCTTGTCGTGCACCGGTGCCACGGAGAACAGGTTCCGGAACGGCGTGAGGTAGTGGATCTCGGCACGGCCGCGCGTGCCCGCCTCGCGTAGCCGCGCATCCCACAGCATCGCGCCCTTGAGCGGCGCGCCGGCGCATTTCATCTCGGTCGGCGGCCGGCCGTGCAGCGCGACGCCGCCGGTCTCCATGAAGCGCTGCAGCACGCGCCACGTCGCCTCCGCGCCCTCCGGCCCGGCGTAGACCGAGGCGATCCCCTCGCGGCCGATCAGCGCGGGGTCCATGCCCTCGATGCGGCTCCACTCGAGCGTGCAGCCCGTGGCGACGACCAAAGCGTCGTACGCGTGCGCCGAGCCGTCGGTCGCGACCACGCGCTTCGCCTCGGGCTCGAACGCGGCGACATCGGCGCGCAGCCAGGTGACGTCCGGGGCGACGTAGCCGGCGGTCTCGCTTATCACCTTGCCGACCGGCCAGACGCCGGCGGCAACCATGGTGAAGCCGGGTTGGTACCAGTGCGCCGCGCGCGCGCCGATCAGGGTGATGCGCGCGCCCTCCAGCATGCGCGACAGCTTCGACGCCATGGTCAGCCCGGCGGCCCCGGCGCCGGCGATGACGATGCGCGCAGGGGTGCGCAAGGGCTGGGCGCGGGCGGCGCCGGCCAGGGGGGCGGAGACCCCGAGCGCGGCGGCCGCCCTGAGCAGGTCACGGCGGCCTGGACGGAAGAGGGCGGAACCCGACATCACGCTTCCTCCGCGGTTATGTTTAACCTTCGAAGAAAGCGAATAACGCCGCCGGGGGCCCTCCGTCGTTGATCTATGTCAGGGGGGACTCAGCCGTCCTGGCAGATCAGCCGACCGTCTGGCTCTTGAGGTCCTTCGGCGCCCTGGTCAGCACCTCGGGCGTCCTGCCGACCACCACGGTGTCGTCCTGGCGGAACCCGCCCACGCCCCAGAGATAGATGCCGGGCTCGCAGGAATAGACCTCGTTCGCCATCAGGGGCCGATGCAGGAAGGCCGTGTCGTCGGGGAATTCGTGGCCGAGCGTGCCCATGCCGTGGCCGGTGCGGTGCAGGATGTTGGCGCCGAAGCCCGCGCGCTCGATCACGCTCTGCGCGGCGGCGTCGAAGGCCGAGACGGGATTGCCCTCGACCAGCGCCTCGATCGCCGCCTGGTTCGCCGCGTTCGCCGCCTCGAATGCCTTCACCTGGAGCTCGGACGGCGTGCCGCAGAACCAGGTGCGCTCGTTCTCGACCACCAGTCCGTTCACGCGCGGAATGACGATGTTCACCAGCCCGTGGCCCGCCTCGATGCGCGCGCCGGTGGGCTGGCCGTCGCCGTGCGGGGCGCAGGACGCCGGGCCGGAGAGCGTCCAGCAGCGCAGCTCGACGTTCTGACCCGGGAAGCGGCGCGCCGCCTCCTCGGCCATCAGCGCGGCCATGCTCATATCGAGCTCCTGCACCAGCCGGCCCGGGCGGATGTGCTCGCGGTAGCGGTCCTGCACCCAGTCGGACAGCGCGGCGGCCTCGCGCATCACCGCGATCTCCTCGTCGCACTTGACGAAGCGGAGCGCGCGCATCTCGGCGGTGGCGGGGATCAGCGTCGCCTCGGGCAGCAGCGCGACCGCGCGCGCGAGCGGGCCGCCGACGGCGTCAGCGCCGATGCGCGCGCGGTGGAGTCCCTTCGCCTTCAGCGTCTCGGCGACGAGCGCGGGCCATTGCGGATAGAGCGCCAGCCGCGCACCGACGCGCGGGTGCTCGGCGTACATCGCGATGTCATCCACCCACATCCGCTGCGCCTCGCGCGCGAAGCGGATGTGGTTGGTCGAGAGCTCGTGCATCACCGCGAAGGGAGCGCCGTCGCGCGGCACGACGAGCAGGATCGGCCGCTCCCAGGTCTGCACATCGGTGTGGAAGTTGGTGCCGAACTGGAAGAAGTCCGGCGTGGTGAAGGCGATCGCGTCCCAGCGCTCGCGGTCCATCAGCGCGGTCATCAGGCCGCGCCGGTAGTCGAACACGGCGCGGCTCAGGAACTTGGCCATCTTGGTCCTCTCAGCGGTGGAGCAGCAGCAGATACGCCGGCACCGCAAGCGCGGCAAACGCCTCGGCGAGCGGGACGTCGGCCTCCGAGTACCAGTGCGCGCGATGCAGCAGGTTCAGCGTGCCGAGCGCGCGGCCGTTCCACACGACAGGCACGTTCAGCACCGCGTCGCAGCCGAGCGAGGCGATCAGCTCGTGGTCGAAGAACACCGCGCGGATGTCCTCGGCCGTGCGGCCGATATAGGCACGCTGGTCGCGCAGCACCTGCTGCGTCCAGGGCGTGGGATTGAGCTTCTTGCGCCCGCCGACGGGATACTGCGTGGGGTGGCTGGTCCAGAAGCGTTCGCTCTCGCCGGTGTCGTGGTGGTGCAGCAGCACGGTGAACAGGATGTGGCCGATCGCCTCGCCCATGCCGGCCTGCAAGGCGGCGAAACTCGCGCGCGGCTGTCCCTCGCGGCGCAGTGCGTGCGCGACGGCGAGCAGATGCGGCAGCGGATCGGGTCGGGGCGTCATGGTGCGTCGGGCAGCTTGTGGCGGATGTGGCGGTCGGGAAACAGCCCCTGCGGGCGGAAGCGCAGCAGCACGATCAGCAGCGAGGCGATCAGGAACTCGCGCACCGCGGCGATCTGCACCGCGGCGAGGCCGGGGATCTCGGCGACCACGAAGCGCGTGCCCTCCATGAAGGCGACCACGAGCGCGGCGCCGATCACCGCGCCGGCGTTGGTGCCGGTGCCGCCGGCGGTGAGTGCGAGCACGATGTAGATCGTGATCAGCGGCACGAATCCCTCGGGCGCGATATAGGCGTTGTAGTGGCCGTAGAGGGCGCCGGCGAAGCCGGTGATCGCCGCGCCGACCGCGAAGGCCTCGGTCTTGAAGCGCAAGACGGGCTTGCCGGCGACCGCGGTCACCTGGTCGTCGTCGCGGATCGCGCGCAGCACGCGGCCATAGGGCGAGTGGCGGATGCGCTGGCAGATCAGATAGACCACCAGCACCGACACGGCGGTGATGCCGAGGAAGATCAGGTTGAAGGAGGCGGGCGCCACCGCGCCGCGCCAGGGGCCGGGGATCGCGCTGATGCCGTCGGTGCCGCCGGTGAAGCGGATCTCGTTCGAGGCGATGATGCGCACCACCTCGGAGAAGCCGAGCGTGACGATCGCGAGGTAGTCGCCCTTCATGCGCGCGGTCAGCCGCGCGACCAGCGCGCCGGCGGCGGCGGTGACGACCACCGCGGCGAGGATCGCCAGCGGCATCGGCCAGGTGGCGTGACGCACGGTCAGCATCGCCGAGGTGTAGGCGCCGACCGCCATGAAGCCGACCAGGCCGAGATTGATCATCCCGGCCATGCCCCAGATCACGTTCAGCCCGAGCGCCATCAGCCCGTAGAGCCCGGCGAACACAGCCATCGCGACGAGATAGTTCTCCATCAGTAGGCGCGCTCCCCGAGGATGCCTCTGGGCCGGAAGGTCAGCACGACCAGGATGGCGATGAAGCCGACCGCCGTGCGGTAGGCGGCGTCAAGCACAAGCAGCGAGAGCTCCTCGCCGATGCCGACCACGGCGGCGCCGACGACGGCACCCGGGATCGAGCCGAGCCCGCCCACCACGGCCGCGGCGAACACCGAGAGCACGGCGCGGAAGCCGGTCAGCGGATCGATCGAGGTGTCGAGCCCGAGCAGCATCCCGCCCACGCCGACCAGCCCCATGCCCATGAACGAGCCGAGGCGGGCGACCGTGTCCGGATTGATGCCCTTGATGTTGGCGAGCATCGGGTTGTCGGCGACCGCGCGCATCATCTTGCCGGTGCGGGTGAAGGCAAGGAACAGGAACAGCGCCGCCATCACGGCCACACTGATCGCCGCGTTCTCCACCTGCTGCGGCCCGATGCGCAGAAAGGCGAAGCCGAGATCGAAGCGCCAGTCGCGCCAGATCGGCAGGTCGTAGCCGCGCAGGTCGTTGCCGAAGATGAAGCGGATGACGTTCTCGAGCGCGATGGTCAGCGCGACCGCCGCGATCGCGGCGGTGAGCGGGCCCGCGCGACGCAGCGGCTTGAGGATCACCTCGTCGCAGGCCACGCCCGAAAGCGCGGGGACAACGAAGGCGAAGAGCAGGCTCGGGATCACCGGCAGGCCGAGCCAGACATTCGCGACATAGCCCGCATAGGCACCGAGCGTCGCGTGCGAGGCGATCGCGAAGTTGGGGAAGCGCAGCACGGCGTAGATGGTTGTGAAGCCGATCGCCGGCAGGGCCAGGATGGTTCCGACGACAAGACCGTTGACGAGGAGCTGAGGCAGCTCCTCGATCACGTGGGTCAGCACCAGCCGGTCAGGCGACGCGCAGCGTGCGCAGCCTCCCGCCCTCGGCGATCTCGTAGCGGAACGGGCAGGTGAGGATGTCGCCGGTGTCGGTGAAGTCGCACGGACCGGAGGCGCCGGTGTAGTCGATCTTCCTGCCCTCCTTCAGCAGGCGCAGCCCGTCGAGCACGTCGGTGACGCGCTCGCCGCCGCCCTGGCTGATCGTGCGCACGGAGGTGCGCAGCCCCTCGCCCGTGACCGACGGCGCGACCGCGGCGGCGAGGCAGGCGAGCGAGGCATGGTCGTTGGTCTGGCACGAATACGGATCCGGATCGTTCGTGCCGAGCAGCGTCTGCAGCCGCTTGAAGGCCGGGCTCTCGACGTCCGGGCTCGGCGCCCAGGTGACGGTGCCGTTGGTGACCTCGGCCGGCAGGGAGTCGAGCAGGCGCTGGTTCACCGCATAGGCGGGCGCGACCTTGCCGCCGTCCCAGCCGGCGCGGAACAGCTCGCGCAGGATCACGGTCACGTCCGGCAGGTAGCCGTTGAGGAAGATGAAGTCGGGCCGCGCGCGCAGCGCCTGGTCGACCTCGGAGCGGAATGCGGTCTTCTCGCGGTCGTAGATCACCTGGCCGAGCACCTGGCCGCCGTATTTCGGCATCTCGCGGGCGAGGATCTCGCGGGTGGGCTCGGCGAAGGGGGTCTGGGCGGCGAGGATGAAGATGCGCTTGGCCGCGCGCTCGCCCAGGAACTCGGCGAGCTTGGTAATCTGGAGCGTGCTGGTGGGCTGGGTGCGGATGATGAAGCCGTTGTGCGGCAACTGGGTGATGCTATCCGCGCCCGAGACGGTGAACAGCATGGTGCGGCTCTCCCAGCAGAGCGGAGCGACGGCGGTCGTCACCGCGCTCGCCCAGGTGCCCATGACGGCGACGACGCGGTCGACGTCGATCAGCTTGCGCGCGGCGCGCACGGCGGCGTCGGGGTTGGTCTGGGTATCCTCGCCGAAGAGCTGGATGCGCCGGCCGTTGATGCCGCCCGCACCGTTCACCGCCTCGACGATGCCCTCGATCGCCTTGCGCATCGACGGGCCGTAGGGCCCGCCGGCGCCGGTCAGCGGGTTGAGGGCGCCGAGGCGGATCGGGTCTCCCTGGGCGCGCAGGATGGCGGGGGTCGCGAGCAGGGCGGTGCCGGCGAGCAGCGCGCGGCGGTGCAGGCGGATGGTCATTGCTTGTCTCCCTGGAGCCTTTGGGGTGGATGATGGCGCGGAATCAGGCGCCGAGGAAGATTCGTCGCACCTCGGGGTCGGCGGCGAGGGTGGCGGCCTCGCCGGTCCGGGCGTTGCGGCCGTCCACCAGGATCACGCCGCGCCGCGCCAGGGCCAGCGCCTCGAGCGCGTTCTGCTCGACCATGGCGATGGCGGTGCCTTCGGCGTTGATGCCGCGGATGGTGTCGAACAGCGCCTCGGCCGCGACGGGGGAGAGGCCGGCGGAGGGTTCGTCGAGCAGCAGCACGCGCGGGGCGACCATCAGCGCCATGGCCATCGCCAGCATCTGGCGCTGCCCGCCCGAGAGGGTGCGTGCGGCCTGGCGGCGTTTCTCGGCGAGGATGGGGAAGCGGGCGAAGATCGCCTCGATGCGGCGCGGGGTTTCCTTGGGCTGGATGAAGCCGCCCATTTCGAGGTTCTCGCGCACCGACATGGTGGGGAAGACGTTCTGTTCCTGCGGCACGAAGGCGATCCCCCGCGCGGCGATCTCGCGCGGGGGGTGGCCGGCGATCGCGGTTCCGTCGAGCGTGATGGCGCCGGCGGAGGGGGTGAGGATGCCGGCGATCGCCTTCAGCAGCGTCGATTTGCCCGCACCGTTGGGGCCGATGATGGCGACGACCTCGCCCGGGTGGACGTCGAGATCGACGCCCTTGAGGATCATGTCGGCGGCGGCATAGCCGGCCACCACGCCGCGCGCGGAGAGCAGGGGCGTGGTCATGCGGAGGCGAAGCGGCGGCCCATGTAGGCTTCCTGCACGGCGTGGTCGGTGGCGATCGTTTCGAAGTCGCCTTGGGCGAGTCTGCGGCCTTCGGCCATGACGATGACGGGTGCGCAGAGCCGCGCGATCGCGTCCATGTGGTGTTCGATGATGAGGAAGGTGAGGCCTTCGTCGCGGAGCCGCATCAGGTGGTCGCCGATTTCGGCGGCGAGGGTGGGGTTCACGCCGGCGATCGGTTCGTCGAGCAGGATAAGCTTGGGGTCGGTCATGAGTGCGCGGCCGATCTCGAGCAGTTTCTTCTGTCCGCCCGAGAGTTCCGCGGCCGGATTGTTCGCGACGCGCAGCAGGTTCAGGCGGCGGGCGGTTTCGATGGCGCGCTCGAGCAGTTCGGATTCGCGGGTGTGTGCGGCGCGGGAGGGGAGGATGGCGAAGGGAAGAGACTCTCCTGGTTGGTGTGCGCCGTAGAGCATCAGGTTTTCGAGCACGGAGAGGCGAGGGAAGCCGCGGGCGATCTGGAAGGTTCGGACGAGGCCGAGGGCCGTGATGCGGTCGGGGCGCAGGCCGGTGATGTTGGTGGTGTTGAAGTGGACGGTGCCGGAGTCGGGCGGGACGAGGCCGGTGATGACGTTGAAGGCGGTGGTTTTGCCGGCGCCGTTGGGGCCGATGAGGCCGGTGATGGTGCCGGCTTCGACGTCGAGGTCGAGGCCGGTCAGCGCGTGGACGCC